>NZ_JBAHZB010000001.1:0-30465 GCF_036697315.1 Alteromonas sp. 14N.309.X.WAT.G.H12 | reverse complement strand
ATAAATAATCTCTTCAATACCGGTACCCCCAGCGGATTTGCACATACTCAAAATATCCGCGGTAGAGGGTTCGCTGGTAAATTCACCTGACGCTGAATTGTATTGACCCATCTCATAATCTGAGATCATAAATTCATCACAATCAAGATCATCTCTTGTAAACGGACATTGGACAGAATAGTAATAAGAGCTGGAGCTGTAACCACTATATGTAACTGAATAGGAATCGACTGAAGAGTCACTGCCATCTAAACCAAGACACGTAACTTCAGCCTGTGACTGAATAAGGCTATCGCTTGTATTCGTGACTTTACTAAAGGACGTAAAGTATGCGGTTACGTACACCGTCTCTGACGTTCCGGAATCAGTTGCATTCATTTCCGTGCTTGACAAATCTACCACTGAGGCTTGCGTTAGCTCTGCTGATTCGCAGTAAGAGCTTATAACCGAAAGAGAGCCTGATGTGCATTGGTAAGTGATTTCTCCCGTATTAGTCGTTGAGGAGATGGTCCTTTCTTCCCCATTAGCAAGCACGCTACTTTGCACGTTGTGCGAGCAGGAAGCGTCGGTTGAACCTGAATACCAACTAACACTATTGATTGCGCAATCTGTCGGCTCTGTTGCTCCGCAAGTCTGGTCACCAAGAACGAGCGTGCCTCCTTGACAAGAAGCGGTCACGGCCCCAGTAAAAGATCCGGTGTTCGTGTTTAGTACCGCAACACTTTCTCCGTCGTCCAATTCAGGGAGCGTAAATTCACACTGTAAATAATCGACACTAGCCTCTGCACAATCATCAGCGACAGCAGCCCCAGACACCAACAGAGTCATAGCCAGCATTAGCCTTACCTTCTGCTTTACACAGCGCATACGTTCTCCCAAAAGTCCATCTCAAAATACTGAAATAATAATATCACATGCATGTAAAAATATATAAGTCATACATTTTTTTATTTATTATTGAAAGGCTGTTTGATAAGGATAGCCGGAAGGAATGATAGACTGGAGTATACCCTGACAACGATATAGTTTGTGGTCAATAGCATTGTCGTTCTTAGTATTTTGTTTGACGTGAGGGTGGTTAATAGTGCCTTTTTCTTTGTTTTATTAAAAGCCAATGCACGACTTTAGTGAGGTGAAATTAATCTTCCGTATATCGGTATCCCCAATACACGCGTCCATTTTTTTGAAAACTAAGGCGTTGGGCGATTCATCCATTGTTGATAAATAGAATTGCCAAAAAGTCTGCATACTCGCTTCCTGACCTTTCACGCAAGCGGATATCTTGTCTTTATGATCAGAGCAACGGGATACCCAGTAAGGACGAAACTCTTTTTTACGCAGCATTATTCGTGCATACTTAGGGTGAGGATGGCTTTCCTCCAGAACATGCTGCTCTGCGACACATCGCATAAGGTGATACATCCGCTCCCCCGGTTCTTTAGCTGTGACCGTTAGATTTCCGCAGATCGTGATAAGTTCACGTTCACCACCGTTAAAGGCACTTTCAAATTCTTCCAGGAAAAAGGCCGCATTTACCACGCAGCTCATGCGCAGCTCGTCATTGGGTTCATTATGGCAATAATTGATCACGCTTGTTTTTACTTCGCTATAATCGATCCCCTCCGCCGAAGCGGAGGGGGCCAATAGTAACAAGCAATAAAGAGCTGTTCGGAATAACATCGTATTTATGTTAGTGATGTTTCAGATGAAGAGATATGGTCTAGGCTTTCTTTGGTACCATCACCATCGTCACGATACGACGCTTGTTTTTCTTTGGTTTTATGGCTGTTGCCCGCACCGCCGAGGCCTGGCAATGTAACATCAACTTGTTCTTTTTTCGCTTTAAGATCTTTTGTAACACTACGCACTAACTCTTTTAATGCAGTTTCTGCAGCATCCACATAAATTTCATCGATTTGATTAACGACAGCCAAGTTGGAGATCCCCTGGCATTCTGTTTTTATCTTGTCGAGGTGTTTTTGGAGTTGTTTTGCGTATGATGGCACTTTGATGTCCATATCAATTCCTTTTAGTCTGATTGTGTTAATATAACTTTTACGTTGTACCATTCTTCAGCAATACCAAGCATTCGCCCTGATGCGTCCGCCAGTATACTTAGAAGTTTGTCATCCAGTTCCAAACCATCCTTTTCGGCGTTTGAAACAACGGCTTTAATCGCGCTGTCTATTTCGCGATTGATTTTGTCCATGGAGATCTCACCAGCACGAAAGGTACTGATTAGAACCCCACTTAAGGCCATCAACATCTTATCCCTTAAAATCTTGCGATGTCTTCCGCCTTGGGATAATCCAACCATTAGTTCATCATCGCCTGATTCATCGGCATATTCAGCCGCCTGAGTCAGGACTTCATCCCAAATTCCATTTGTCATAACTGAAACTCCGTTTCTTTATTTTGTCTATTATGACACGTTTTTTTTAATTTTTTATTTTTCCATTTTTTATTTCAGTTCTTCACCAAAAACCCACCCCTAACCGGAGTATAAAAGCATCATAAGACTCGCCGGAACTAATGCTTTTCAGGTACCCCAGGCTCATTGTTGCGTCATCACTCAAACTCCACTTCATCCCGATCTCCGAATACCCCATATCATAGGTGGCCTCGGTGTTTGTTGGCTCAAGGGATACACCGCATACGTCCTCTTGTCCTGTTGCCGAACAAAGGCTTGCTCCCTCTGAAAACGCGGTTTCAGGTTCTTCTGCTGGAGGCGTATCGCCCGCCACAGAAAATTCACTAAAAGCAACATCCTCGACATTAAGCGTAATGTAACCCAACCTTCCATATACAGACCAGTTATTAATGAGCGGGTACCACGCATTCAAAGAGATACCAAATTCATGGTTAAGCGACGTCGTTTCTTCATAGGTGTCGGTAACGATGTCGGTGGACGTTATGTCTGATACATAAGTGTCTTCAAGCGTCGCGGTGATTTGTTCTTTTAACCCCAAACCGGCATGAAGCGATATGGACAGGTAGTCGTTCGTTTTGTATTCGTATTCTAAAAAGAGGGTCTGAAGGTCCACACTGTTCAATTCAGATTGTTTATACCCAATGCTGACCTCACTCTCTGCATTCGCATTACTGCAAACACTTAGTAGCGCAGAGGCAGTAATAATAGGTAGTACTTTTTCTAACATTTCAAATATCCTTTTTTTTGCTTGTTTATCCATAAACCAACATGTCAATTCCTCACTATGACATCTGGAGGGTATGACGCAATATCACCAAAGCCTTCCGTAATTCGTTCTTTCTAGCGTCAAATTCTGCTCGTTGAGTCAACCCGGACGGAGCACCTTTATGGGAGTACAGCTCCTTCCCTAGAGACTCTAATGACGAGAGCAGATATTCCGAATAGAGTTCAGCGCCGCCTTTCCGATCCGCGTCATAAAGCGTATACAGATGCGTAAACAGTTGCGAATGCTCCTCTGCGGAAAATTCCTTTTCTTTCAGGAATGTTCGGCAGTATTCTTTACGCGCTAGTTCTTTGTATTTAGATGTGCCACCCATCACCTCAGAGAACATTTTTTTCGCAAAATGGAGATCGGGGGCATTTTCATCTCCTTGAGAGTGAAGCCCATTGGACGCTATTAGCCCAAGGTAATATTTCGCATGGTCTATTAACGGGCCACCAGCTCTAATCGCCGCATTAAACAAATCTTCAGCCATAAAGGTGTTGCGCTGGAAAAGCTCGCCTTCAAGGAGACAGCGGCCCTTCTCAATAACCCCCCACTGATCTTTGGCTTTTTCCAGGAAATCAAGGCGTACGATGGCTTTTTCTTCCGAGTAATAGTGTGAGCGCATGTCCGAGTACAGGCGATAGTATGCCTGTGCGATATACGTATCTCTAACATCCTGGTATTTAGCTAGAATGTTGGCAGCGCGTTCAAAATCCCCACGCTCTAATAATTTAGCGACATCTTGGCAAATGGCCTGGTATCGGTTAGCCATAGCACCTCCTTTAATTGCTGTTTCGAAACATTAGGCATTAGCCTAACTACCATCCCATTTCGGTTAATCTTTCTTTTATTCGCTTTAAACCTAAAGAGATTTCTTTCTGTACATGGGTCGGATCGCTCCACCCTATATTGCGAGCAATTTCAGTACTGCTCATTTTTTTTACGAACTGTTTGTATATCAAATCATATTGAAGCCTGGATAATTTGCCGTCAGGGACTTTCTCGGTGTCAACGACCATCCCCTCAGCGATAGCCATGATGCGCGAGTTCCCACTGTATTCCAGCAACGCTTCTGAACTATCGCACCCCATATCCTTAAGGGCTTTTCTTATGCGTTTTATAGCTCGCCAAATCTCTTCTCGTACATCGGAGGGTTTTTCCCAGCCAATACTATTCGCAATGTCTTTATTAGACATTTCTAACACAAACTGTTTATAGATAAGGTCGTATTGGAGTCGGGATATGTTATTTTTAGGGAGGTCTTCTTTGTCACAATCAACAATCAATCTTTCAGCAACTTCCATAATTCTGGAGCTGGCACTGGGTTCCAAAATGTCCTCTACAGCGTCCTCTTCTGGCGCTGTAGAGGACTTATCCAAATAGTCGAGAAAGGACATGTCGCAGCCTTCTTCTTCGGTTGAAACGCTCGCACCTTTCACTGAAAGGCTTATCCCATGATATCGATTCATGGCAACTTCCCAGGGCGAATTCTTGATGGGCCCTATCTTGGACTCAACGAGTTTTCGCAAATCGGGTTCTCGTCCTTCGACACAAACTGATTGGTGCTGTCGGTCATTTTCGATTTCGCGAATAACGGTAAGGATTTTGTTTACTTTGTCGTAAACATGAACAGGGATACGCACAGCGTTATTGTTCTTAACATACCGAGTAATGTGGTGCATTATCCACCAGTTTGCATAAGTCGTCACTTTTGCATCGGTACCGTAGACGTACATGTCAACCGCTTTCATCAACCCAATAACGCCTTCGTTTATTAAGTCAAGGCGTGAGAAGTTCTCGTTCTTGTCACCTCCAACTTCTTGGTAAACACGGTTGGTTACACTCATACAGAGCCTCATGTTTGTGTTTACCAACTTGTTTTTTTCAGCGGTAATGATCGCATCAAGTGCGGAGGCCGTCGTCATCAGGTTCTTGATGACCCGCCAATCCGCACCATACTTCTTTATAAGCTTCTTAGCCTCATCACTATTAGGGGAGTCAAATAGGGAGAGCATATTTCGCTTCACTTCCCGATGACGTTGGTATTCCTCTTCTATTGATTTTACTCTGGAGTATTCAGCGAAATATTTTTTGGCGATTGGCTGAATGAATTTCGTGTAACTAAGGTTGTAATCAACAATGATCTTTTCTGCCATCTCATCAAAGGAGATCACGAGATCACCCAATAGGTAGTCTTCCAGTAAGCCCTGAACCTCAGTTTTTACATGCGGCGTGTAGACGATACCTACAGAACCGTTACCGTTTGCTTTGGTGGAGCTTTTTTTTATTACCCCAAACAAATACCGGCAATCATCCTCACGACACAAATCAATAAGTTCTTTTGCAACACTGTCTATTTTCAGGAGGAGTAGCGCGAGCTTGCGAACCGCTTCCGCGCGGGTTTTCACCCATTCAGCCTGCTGCTTTACTGTTCTAACACGGAATTCTTCAGAATTTATTTCCGCGCTAAAAACGCGAAATAGGTCAAGTTTTTTATAACCCTCTACGACCGGTACCCTTCCTTCGAGCTTACACGAGTGAAGATCGTCACCTTTATAGTACTCCGTATTTACGTCTACTGCCTCGCGGTCTCTATTCGCGACGTAGTCGTCGAGAAATTCCTGATAGTCATCCATAACCACAGTCTCATCCTTGAATTTTATTTAGTTAAGCAAATTTTTTGCATCTTCCACAGTTAACTGTCCAGACGTGACAGCTTTCTCCAATTTGGTAAGCACCAGTGAGATTTTTTTCGTCCTTTCAAGTGCTTCGACTACCTTGAACGCATCTTTTACTGAATGTCCAAGCTCATCATCTTGGTTGATTTCAAAGGCATGAATTGCGCCACTTGCAACGCCAGGTTCAAAGCAATCTTCTGTTAACAAGATCGACCCTGCATACCCAGATACACAGGAAGAGCAACCGGGGCCAACGACAGGAGGTCTTTTCACATTGACACTTAAGCTGTAAATACTGTCTGTTAACAATGAGGGGACGTCCTCATACTCGCAGCAGTTTTGGCAAACTTTTGTGCCTAGGGCTCGTGATGAATAAACTGCAATATGGGAAATCAGGGTTTCTTTGCCTATCACATTCCGCATCCTCCCATATAGCCGCGAAATGGTTTTTTCCTTAGAAGTAAAGACGGTATGTACTGACGCCAACATATTAATATCACGTCCTGTTAGTGAGGTGATATCATCAAAATCAACAACAGCCACTACATTCGGGGACGCTACCGAAGGAATACCCTCAACTACCTTAAAAACACTCGATGATTCCACATGATTTCGCATTGACGGAAGGATCGCCTCACTCATATCCCCGAAGAAAAACGAAAATCGGCGCGTGGGATTGAGGTTGACATATTCCGAGTATTTCTGACAAGGCTCACCCCATACTTGTTCACCAATTGCTTGACTGGCGCGTCGGCGAGGGGGTTCAAGTAGAGGGGTGAAGCTGTCATCCAATCTCTTGTACAGCACATCTTTTGTGCCACACAGCCCGGACAAATAATGGCTCGTTATGGAAAAGTGTGCATGCTTACAATCTGGTTTGGTGAACGCCACGAATGAAGCATAAAGGCCACGAACAATATCCTTAGCCTCCTCGTTTTCCCTACTTAAAGGGGAAGGGTACTTTGATGGGGTGACATCGCCAAGGAGTAGTCCAAGCCTGATCCCTTTTGTTGTTCCGAAATGCCGCTCAGTCAGAGCTCTGGAGTAAAATGTTTCATCGTTTTTTATCAAGACGCCGGATGGCACCCACACTCCTCGCCCTACGAGGTCTGAGGCCGTTTTGTAGGGAATGCCAAACTTGCCCGCCACAAGCATGTGTGCCTGCTTGTGGCTAAGGCCGGCCTTCATCGCCTGGACCAACCAATCTAAGGGTGTTTTAGCGTCGTCGGTTATTGGCCAACGACTGGATGGGTATACCTTTTTGGCGAGGGCGGTTAACTCTTCGGTAGCGGTCTTGAAATCAATTGAAATTGTAGTCACAAAAATCCCTTTTCTTACTTGGCTATCATCCTTGATGGCCTTGTTTACTGAGCAGCCTGAATACCTTGGCTTCCATTATTCCTTTAGCTGATTGATCACTGACATCTCAAGCGAGGGAGTCCCGTAGTACACCTCTCCACTTTCCGTTAAAAACATAGGGCTTCCAGCCAGTCCATGCCTAAATCCGGCAGTCAAAATAGACGTTACAACACTTTTTTCTTTTTGTCCACACGCATCATTGAGGGCTGCACGTCCCGCGGCTTTTTTCTTCCCTACTAAATAGACTTCGTCAATACGTTTTTTTACTTCATCAATGTCACTTGGGCAATAAACATATTCAGCCAATTCTTCCGACTTTCGGTCGTCACTTATCAAAAAGGGGATGTAGACCCACGTCACACCAAGAGCTCGCCATTGCTCCATTTTTGTTAGATGAAAATCCCTACAGCGTGGGCACGACGGATCGACAAAAGCAAAAATAAGCTTCTGCTTTCCTGTCGGACTGCTTGTTGCCGGATAAATCGGGGCGACAGAGGGGAGCTTCAGCATGAAATAAGCGTAATCAATAAGGCTTTCCCTGTTATCATTACCAACGCTAATACGCTTGGCGGCATCCTCAAAAAGGTATAGCTCTGACAAATCAGTACCTAACCATTGACGAGCTCTTTTGTCAGTGATATAGGTCTTTCCATCTACGGACACTTGAACCCACGTTGTGTTGTAAATTCTTGAGACGCGAACCTTATCCACTTCATCCTTGGACATGCCTAAAACCCGTTGAAGGCGGTCTATCACATTTTCTTTTATCGCATCTATATCACTAAGGTGGACGAAGTCATAAATTTCATTCTGGGCGAATGTGCTGAGCGGCTTACTTTTTTCTAAAACGACATCATCGACCGTTGCGTTAGCAAAAAACGAGAATAAAGCAAAGGTGAATAGCAAGGCATAACTAAATTTCAACATGGTTAATCACCTTTAATATAGCTTTAACGACGGGAAGCGGTTCTTCGTTATAAAGGCTGAACCACCGGGTTTTCCCACCTTTATAAACCCTTACGTCACCAGGGAGCACCTGTCCTTCTCCCCTCTCCGCTAAAGCAACAAGATGTTCAGCGTCAGCCATAAGTTGCGAACTGTCTACCCACCATTTTTCAAACTCGAAATCAGAGAATTGCATCCCATAATCTTCAAAGAGACGTTTATATCCCTCCTTATCATTAGGGTTCAGTTCCGGATGGCTCTCCAATAGCGAATAGCCGGCTCGCGATCTCTCTAATTCCGACAACTTATAATGTTTTTTTGATAGGGCCATTAGAAACTGTAGCCGCGCCCCTGCCCGCTCTCGTTGCGTCGCTTGGACTGGCACCTTGATCAGCGTGGTCGCTGGGTCGGCTTTGATTTTTATTAAGGAATAATACGGTTCATTTTGGTAGCACAAACCACAATCAAAGGAAAAGTAGTAGATAAGTTCGCTTTCTCCTCCAAACCAAGAGGTGTCATCAGCATAAGAGAAGGACGGTACGCTTAACAACAGAAAACTGAACAGTGAAACCATCCGTGTTCTTAAATTCATAAAACCTCATCCATGAGTTTCTTTTCAAAAATAGTATCAAAAAAAATGATATAAATCTATATTTTGGGTATTTCCTTATTATCTAATTGATTCTTCTTGACGATCTCAGGCAGAGACGTTACCAACTTTCGCAGCACTTGTTTACTGACCTCATACATTGCAGTTTGCAACGTATAGCGGCTTACAAAATAGTTAACCTCTCGGATATCAGTTGTTGTTATCCCTTCAGGCAGTGATTTCCTACAAGCCTGTTTAAGCTCACTTTGTGGCTTCGAAATTTGTTGGTATCCGGCCATGGCTATTTTGCTTATTTCCAACTTGCGAGGAAGCCCATCGTACCCCATACAAACAGTGCCCGAATCTCCTCCCCCTGTAGCGAAGAACCACATCGGTTTAACCTCGTCCTCGGCTGAAAATCCGATCAGAGACCCTTTCACTTTTGGCGATTGACTTACAATGTACGGGAATAGGCTTTTTTGCGCAGCCGTCAACTCCATACCGGGGGATTGTGGCGAGGGGTTTGGATCACGCCGACCAAACGCAATATCAAACGCCACTTTCGTGACGGGGTTCGCAGTGCTACTTTTTATATGTTCGTGAAGCAAATCCTTGTCCACCTTATCTCTAACTAAGAGTTTAATCTTGTCTGCAAGGGCAAGGATTTCATCAGGAACCAGATCTTGGATTTGTTGGCCGGTCAGTATTTTAGGGTTTGGCGTCCCGATATTCCGTATCGCGGATTCAACCAGTAACGACTCCTTTTTTATTACCCTCAGTATATTCATAAAAGTCCTCTAAGGTACTTCGAAACAAGTTAAATTTGAAGTGTCGTTATCAATTTCACAACACTGGCCATTGATGAATTCAAACTTCTCTTCCCCATCGCTATCGTAAATACCGCACGTTCCATCACTTTCGGACGCTTCGTAACCATCATCGACCGTCTCCGTTGGGTCATCAGGGTTTACTTCTTCAGCATAGCAGATAGATTGGCTGTACAGAGCGGAACAGGTTTTACTTATCGTAACAATCTCTCCGTACTCACATTCATAAACAATTTCGCCTTGCGTGCCGACACCGACATCAGAGGGACGCTTTACAATCGTGTCGCCATGGTAAAGGTCAACGACAAGCGCGTCGTGTGCGCATGTTAACCCATCTGTCGTCCAACTATTCGCGGGAATCACCGTACAGTTTGACGGAGAACAGGTTTCTGCATCCAAAGTCATTTCCCCTTGATTACAAGTGTAATAGGAGCTTCCCTCAAGCCCCTCAGTCGTATTACTTACACTCATCCCGCCCGTTGGGGCAATGCGTTCACTATCGGATGTGGCAGCATGGTAACAGCTTCTCGCATCATCAGCGTCGTCCCAGCTCCAGGTATTAGCAGAAACACTCGCTTCACAACTCATATTGCAAGAGGCACTTTTGATTTCTATGTCACCATCCCAACAATAGGCTTGTATTGAACCTACGGATTTCGATGGGGATGGACTACTGTCTGTGTAGATCTCATCATGATCTAGCGTAGGAATGCTAAACGAACATCCGTTTGGGTGAGTATATGTTGTAGCGGAACAACTCGACGGAACATATGTGCATGTAGAGCTACCACCGCTGGAATCTTCTATCCACTCGTCGTTAAAGCAACGTTTAGATGCCGTACTGTTTGTTAAATCATAGTTGGCTTCCGGCGTTGTTTCTGGTGTCGTCGCGATTGCAACTACAAGCTCACCGCTGTCTGCTGCATCCATACGGGCATAACATGCATCTTTGGGGTCGTGACGTATCTGGCCAAATTTATCCGTATAAACTGTTTCTGCTGTAGAATCCGCCCATGTTGGGGTTGTAACATCCCAACTGGTTACCAGTCCATCTTCACAAGGATCTGCAACTTCGGCGCACCCACCTGACAGAAATGTCCAATCACCATCGCTACATTGAAATGTCGCTACGCCCTCATATTGGTCATCGTTATCAGACGAGTGTCTAGCGCTGTAGACAGCACCATCTGCGGATGTCGGCAATGTGGACGAACACTGTCCCCACGTAACACTTTCACTTCCGCAGGCACCTTCAGCGTCGCTACCTGTCACCTTAAAAGGGACGTATTCCGCCATGCATTCTTTGTACGAATCACCGTAATCAGAATCATAACTTAGACCATCTACCGTACTTGATGAGGAGTCGCCACCCACACTACTAGATCCACTAAGACATTCAATATGCGCTTCAACCACGGTTTTTGTCCCGGCTTTACTCCCGACATAGGTTTGATCGGCAAACATACCAACAACATCACTTGTCGTATAAGACTCTGAAGCGGATGTTCCGACCGCGACAAACGCGCCGGCAAAAAAACATAGCTTTAATTTCATAACTGTCCCTAGATGTTTACTCACACGTATATCCTCCAGTCGTTGCCGAACATATCAGGCTTGATGACGCTTTCATTTCGCACGTAGAATACGCCAGTTGCCAACCATTTACACCGCATGTAAATTGCGCACTACCCTCCATGATTTTAGTGTTTGCTCTTGCCAATGATTCCAATGGGTACACTGTGGCGGCCCCATCGCCAGAAATCGCATTTGCTGTCACGCTGCCACCATAACTTACCGTTCCGTCACAAAGGCGTAGCTTCCCATCTTGATAACCTGTCCATGTCACCTCATCGCCAATGTCACAGGATAAAACCTGACAACTCATTTGCTCTACATCAAGTGACCAGGTGCCATTGTCACAAGAAACCACTGCGCTTCCTTCGCTTGTTGCATCATCATCACCGTAATCTGGACCGTAATAAACCGTCAGTGAAGTTCCATGGTTTTTTGTTCTGACTGAACCGTCACTACCAATACCTAAGTCTTCTTCGCCTACATTAAAAACGCAGCCCTGATAGGTCATACTAGAAGACTCACCGCAAGACGCTTTCTCTTCATTCTCCGGCGTGGTCGTATCCGTGCCGTCGGGGTTATCAATGGTGCCATCCGCTGACGTCCATGTACCATTACTGCATACCCAAAAACGTCCCGCCAACCCAACTTCTTTTCCGTCAGCACTTGGCGGCACATAGTAACTTTTGCCATTTACGCTGAAACGAATTTCTTCGCAGGCATTCGTCGTCGACAGTGTTTCATTTACCGTCCCGCCATCTGCCAAACTCAAGCAGTTCATATAAGACCAGTAATTCCCGTCAAGGGAGTCGGACGGGATGTCAGACTGACCGTTCATGAGCCCCGAATCGGCTAATCCGGATTGCGTATATTCGTTTTTTTCGGCTTCATGTTCCTTTACGCAATCGATATAGTTTGACGTAAACGTATACGTTTTAAGCGTCTCTGCTGTTGCTGGGGCTGCTAACAACATAATGGTTGAAATTATTATCTTTGGGCGCATTGGGCAAACCTCTGAATACTTGTCTCTATAATGTCACATAAATGTTTTTTTGTTTTTTTTTGCCATCATTCTGTGACTTGAGCACAGCTTTGAGAGCTGATCACCCACTCCGCCGTATCGCTTACCATTGAGCAACGCATCGTTGCTGTCCCCCGGTACAACACTCCATCCGACGAACTGTATGAGCTGGCGTCTGATGATTCGACGATAATTGCGTCACCCTCGAAAATTGTCGTCCCTATGCCGCTACATTTACCGTCTCCCCATGTCGGCATCGATGAGGATGTGCAAACAACCTGATCGGCCCAATCACAGGTGTAATTACAACTCTCTCTTGAATCAACCGTGCAATCATCTGGGTTATCTACCAGTTCTAACTCTGGCTCCCCAGTAGCAGCGTTTTTATAGCACCCCAAATAGCCCTGGCTTATGGTTGCCATCCCGGTTTGGATCTGCTGTACAAAGCGGGTCTCCCCCACTTTCAGCGCTATATCAAGTTCGAGTTCGCAACTATAACCACTAACCGAATCTGTAAAGGATTTAACCGAACCTGCGTCGCTCGGGTCGCAGTACGTAGCCGCAGCCGCACTGGCATTTCTGTAGTCTACACGGTCGGCATAGTCACTCATGTCATAACAAAAACGGCCCTTTGAGTTACTGTTATTGACTAATGCAGCGTATACTTCCGCATCGAATTCTGATGGCGTAAAACCCATGGTGCTCGCATCATTACTTACACTGAATTCACCACTCCCTGAACGCCAGAGTTCATCGTCACTTTTAACTTCCTCGCCGTCACTCACCCCTGATTCGGCAGCATTTTTGAACGCCGTCGTAAAGTTAACATCCCCACTTGTGCAAAAAATCATTTCTTGCTCTGTGTTTAGTGCTTCTAGGTACCCGAAGGCGTCAGTGTCGTCACTGTAATAATACTCTCCGCCAACCTCGTATTTTGATTTGATATCTTCGAAGCGCGTATGCATTGATGCCGTGTAGGTCTGCTCTCTACTGACTTCACTTACGATCTCTGAAGTATCCCAATATTCGGGGTTGTTCGTTTCTCCACTAATGACGGCTGGGCTTTGAGTCAACATCACCGAGAGTGCCGTCAATGACAAGTGTTTACGGGCCGTCTTTTTCATTTTCATTTCTTTCACCATTCGGGTCACCTCCGTGTAGTCCGCGTTATAGGCGATTCGCGAGAAACATCGTTTTCCTACGATATTCACCCAGCAAGATGGAAGCAGTTCTGCAGGTTCGTCCAGCGTAGAACTCAGCTTTCCGGATATGATAACAAAAAAATAATAAAATATGTATAAAGCAGGAGTTTTGGTGATTAAAAACATGATAAAATTACTAATATGTCATGTAGGGATTGTTATGAATAACGAACAGAAAGCGTTAAAGAAGAAACTACAGTCACAATTGGTTCTAAAAGCATTTGTGACAACTGGAGATATCGACAAGGAAGCGATAATCGACCTGCTCGACTTGATGTCCCCATCAAATGAATCTATTCATTTCATCCCCAGGCAAGCGATGGTGCCCGATCCTCTCACCAAGGAACTCATTCCAAGCACGAGCTATAAACTACAGTACCCCGTAAGTGCGGAGCAGGCCCGGCTACTGGTTTACATGAGAAACGCAGATGGATTTCAAACGCGGTCAGGCTCTACGCTTTCGATAGAAAAAAGTAAGGAGGGTGAGCTTCTTGCTACGGTGACTGGACCCGATGATTTCTCTGAGCAAATCATGAGCGGACGTCCCATTCACGCTAACATGATCAACCTGGAAAAGTACGCAAAGCTTGATTCTGTTAGGGAGCTTGTTCGACTTATTGCTGCCACAGGCATCTATCAAGTCAACCCGGAAGTAAAATACCTTCCTACTTATGACATCGGAGCCTTTGCGGATTACCCTAATAACATTCGGCATAACCTCACCCAACTTGTCTCCGATTCGACTCATATCTACGTCCAATATGATAAAGACGTTGACAGTGCGTTACGGCGCGACATTCTCGATTCAGAAAATAACAGTGGCGGCGTAGGGTTAGGTTACATACAGATGAAAGAAGTGCACTTCCCTAATGCGTTAGGTAGCGTGATTGATACGTTCAACCAAATAAGAAACGCCTTCCCTAATATCAAGAAAGCCCACCCTGAGCCCTTGACGATGCCAGAAAAACGTTTCCCACAAAAAGACAAAGAAGCCATTGCGCCACACGGATTTAAGAGAGCAATCTGACCTGACGAGGGACACCACTCCATTAGGTAAACAACAAAAAAACCGAGCTCTACACTCGGTTTTTGTTCTCAACTGGCTTCAGTGACATTATCACTCACAATAATCAGGCAATGTTACACTTTCACTGTCTAGCTCGGTGACACCAAAGCACAAGTCACCGTCAATTAGCTTTCCATCCGCATTCCACTGCCCATCGCTATCTCCGTATGAAGAGATGCAAGACGCAATCGCATACTCGCTTTCTGAGGCATCAACGTCGATCAATGGTAGCGTGACTGCATTTGCCATATCTTCGGTGGAATCATACGTTTCTATCACTTCGATCCCGTTCTCCCTGCCTGACGAATACTCCCCGGTGACAGGATTTACATTGTTATACCAAACAAGGCCTCCAGCCGGGCGCTTGATTAACTTAAAGAGGTATGACTGTGGTTCGGTATCATCGGCGTAGCTCATGCTAATGTTGGTTTTAAATGCGGCACAGACGTCCATATGAGCGCTAAGGGCTTCGACTTCCCGCTCTATCAAGCAACTGTCGCCCGTAAATGCGTGGGTTAGTTCGAATTCAGGATCGTAGACGCTGTTGACGTAATCCAGCATTTGCTCTGCGTTCATATAGCCATAACCACACGTATCCCCTGTCGAACACTCACCCGCATCGCTGTAAGGGTATACACTTTCTGTCAAAGCGCTTGTAACTTGAGAGACCGTTAAGTCAGGGTAATTCGTTTTAATTAACGCAACCACCCCCGCCACAGTCGCTGCGGCGTAATCGGTACTGTTAACATAATCCCAGTCATCATCGGCACCAGCTACAAAAGAGTCACCAGGGGCCGTGACATCAACGTGAGCGGTAAGGTTTGAATAGGACTCTGGGTAACCATCTTCATCCACCGCAGCAACAGTGATGACGTTTTGGCAATTCGATGGGTAGTAGTTACCAACAAGTGTATCATCGTCGCCTGACGACGCGACAACAACCGCATTTCCGTCAACAAGGTCATCAATGGCTTCTTGAAACGAGGTTGGGCATGGCCCCTCGAAGGCTTGTGTCACCAAAACAACATCAGGGATCGGGGCACCGGTGTCGCCATCATCGCTGGCAACTGACACCAAGGCGTCATAGACCGCCGCCGGCGATTGCTCATATACACCAGCGTCACAATCAGCACTTTCCACTTTGGACATGTACAATTCTGCATTACCAGCAATTCCGGCAATTCCAGTTTGGTTGTTGTTGGTCGCGCCGATAATGGACGATAAGCCTAAACCTTTGGTCATTCTGCAATCACTGCCTGAAGAACTGTAATCTTCACTGTCATCAAAAAAGTTATATCCGCCGACAGTCTTGACGTCAGAATGGGCCGTGCTGCCATCGCCAAGGACCATAACAACAGGTTGATCTTTAACTTCCTTAAGTGCGCTCATGGCGTTGAAAATATCGTGGTGAGCCCATGAAAAACTTTCCTGTCTATCTGACAGCGGGTCGTCAAAATCATCGACACTCGCTTGCCTTATCGTCCCATAAACACCCATCGAACTGGGGGTAGAGGCAGGTTTAGAAACATGTCGTCCGTCAACGACCTCATACGAGGAGGATAAGACGCTAATTGATTCGTCAACCAACTCACCATCAACATTGAGAATGATGTAATCGCCGACGGAACGTTCGGATATATACCAAGATTCACCGGCATATTCGGTTAAGGAGTCAGCCGGGCCAACGATAAGTTCATCAGCATGGGCTCCGCAACTAAACATCGCCATTCCTGCTAACGACATTGAGAGCAACTTAATACTTTTTTTCATCTCTCTTCCTTAGAAACAATAACTGTCAGTGATGTCGGCCACTGCAAGGTAACCATAAGTCGAATCGAAAACCCACTCATCATCAGCTTCGTAATGTCCATAATTGGGGTTACCCACATAATGTGTAACATAGGTCTCATCATAGAGATAAGCGGTGCCTGCTTGGGATAGCACACCCAACCCCAAGTCTTTATCCACATTCGACTCCATGGCTTCGTACGCTTCCATTTGCTCTGTCATGTATTTTCTAGCAGTAGCACCAAAGCCATAAAGGGCGTCTGAAAAGTCCTCCATTAACGCCTCTGTACTCTCGGTGTCTCCATCACCGTTTAGCCCATCGTCTATTTGGTCGGCCAGATCAACAAGTTCTTCCGTCTCTTCATCAAGCAGCAAAGACACTTGCGTCTTGAAGCTTTCCGACTCTGACTCGTCAACCCAGCCATTCAAAAAAAGGTAGCTGGCCGCCGCGCTCGCAACTCGGTCTTCATCCCGTCGAGTCCGAATGTCGCTAAAAAGGGTAAGGTTGGTTTCGTATTGTTCTTCTAAAGACAGGAAACTGTCGTCTCTGTCATCAATTATCGTGATCGTTTTGCTGGCTGAAAATGTAGCGTCGTAATCTTCCCCGGCCGCATTTGATATTACGTTGACATGCTGGATAACAACTTCGACAACTTGATCTCCAATGATACCCTCATTCTCTCCAAAGGTTATGGTTCTGGCCTCGGTGTCTAAATCGAAGTCCAAATCAATCTCATTGCCGTCTTCATCAAACAAGTCGACGATGTACTCGCCAGAATAGGAGTCGGATTCCGAACTCGTGTATGTTAATACGCCACCATCACTTTCAGAAATTGTGGATGGGTTGCCCGATGCCCAGCCCAAGTCGACAACATTTACAACCGTCATATTTACCACGGCACTGACAATATCATCACCATCATCAACTGAGAGTGTCAGCGATACATCTTCTGAGGACTCGGAAACTGTGGAACTGGTATCAACAATCTCTGGCAAGGCAAATGACAGTTTGACTGTTGTGGTATCCCCCACTGTTTCTTGCGTGGCTGCAATGTTGTTTTCGAAAATGAAAGATTCATCAGAGAGCGAATATGAAACTAACAAGAGGTCAGCATCCGCCTCTTTTAATTCATACGAGATCGTCACGGCCTCTTGACCCTCATCAATCCAGAAGTTTAAGAGCGTATCCGTTTGTGTATTTTCAAACCCGCGAGCTTGGCTGGGGGGAGAGACGGTCAGCGACACTGGATCGTCAATGTCAGATACAGTCAAACTCACTTCTTCTTTTGTCGTTTGGCCCGAAGAGTCCGTTGCCACTATCGTAAATGTTTCTGTGATGCTATCGTCTTCATCCAGCCACGGTGCCGTATACTGGATAAGATGACTGCCGACCACTACATCACCTTGCAGATCAGAACTTGCGATGGTAATTGTCGGGTCGGCTTCATTGTCGTCATCGGCATTGTAACCAATCGTAATAACGTCACCCTCATCAACCGACGATGAATAATCATTAATAGATAACGTAGGCGCATCATCTGCGGTCGTTGTAGCTGTGTCGTCTGACTCTTCACTACACCCAGACAAAGCGAGAGTGATCACCGCTGCCACAGACAGGAGCGGCAAATTTTTTAGATTTAATTTCATGTTTAAGACTCCATTCTTAAATTTCTATGTACATCGATACTTTAAATTCAAACAGACCGTCGAAGGTGGTGTTGAGATCCGCAAGGTTGACGCTTTCTGGGGCCGATTCTTTATTTTTGGGGACAGAGCACATCAACGAGATATTCACCGATGTGTCTTGCTGTACATTTTTTGGCGGTTTGCTTTCAAAATCAATAATATATAAAGGCCCAGAAGGATACTCGTTCAAACTAATCTTTGATACCTCTAGGTAGGTAGGAGGTCTTCCGGAGTTGTCATCACCACGCATCATTATATTGCTTTTATTGCTTAGCAGTGCGCAGGTCGATTTCTCTCTCGACGTTACAAGCTCGGCGACATCACGTATCGACGCTGTTTCATCAATGTCATAGACATCGCCACCACGAAGAAAAAGTTTCCCTCGCTTGTTGGCGGAGAGGTAAACACCCTCTTTGAAAATAAACTGAGATGCTGGCGGCAAATCCATCAAAAGAGTGTTTTCTACAGAATTGATTTTTTTTGGTAAGACTTTTGGGGGCTCTTCGGGCCTGGTCTCCACGGTAGCTGCGGATACCTCTTTAGCGGGTTTTGCGGGAAATGCGTTTTCAGATGGCTGCACTACATTTCGCGCATCTTTCTTAACCAGCGTGCCAGATTTACTTTTTTCCACCAGCGATGATTGCGACGCCAGAAATCGATCAATCTTAGCGAACTTATTACCTGCCTCCGGCTCTTCCGCGATGGCAACTGTTGATATTGAAGCCGCGAGAATACAAACGCTCCATGTTTTCATTAAACACATCCTTGTGATATTGCTTTCTGTATTTGGTGCTATTCTACCCCAATCTTACTAGAATTATCATTTCCCATAAATGTTTTTTGTTAAAAAAAACATTTAAAACATGAAATTTCGGCGTTCTTTTGTTATTGTATTGGATAATATAACGAAGGTTAGGATTCTAATTGTCCCTCACAGAACGAATAGTCAATCATCCAGGTGGTGTGATCAATATTGCAGGTGTTCCCGGTGCGGGGAAAACAACAGAGGTGATAAATCTCGCTCGCCATGAATCGAGCAAACGCATTCTGTACATAAGCTTCGGCAAACAAAATACGCGTAGCGCCAAGCGAAGAATGCCCAGTAACGTGATCTGCACCAGTTTTCATGGTTTTGCTTACAATAAAATGAACATCGCAAAATCAAGGGTCGTCCCCTCGCTGAACCTATCTCAACATTGCGCATCGCTCTCAGCGATTGGCGTAGAAATGAGGAGCCCGGTATTATTAGAGAGCTTATCGTTACTGAATTATTATTTCTGCATGTCCGGTTTGCCGCTCAATCAAGCTCACCTCCTGTTTTCAGAACCGACATTTCCCAACGTAAACAAAAAAGATTTGGCTTTGGTGCTACAGGCATTCATGCAATGGTGGAGGGCTTGCTGGGATTCTGGCAGTCAATTACCGATTACTCATGACATGTATTTTAAAGCCTACGCCCTCAGTTGTTCGCCTATCGAATATGACTACCTAGTTATCGATGAATGCCAAGACCTTAATAGTGCGATGTTTGAGATGACGATAAGACTGAGAACGTTATCGCCAAAAATGAAAACTGTTCGGCTCGGTGATCCTTGCCAACAACTTTTTGGTTACAGGGGGTCAAGCGAACAATTTGCCAATGCCGGCTTTGATCTTACCCTTGATCATACGCACCGTTTTGGTACTGCGCTTTGTGATTTGGTTAATGATTTCATGGGGTACCAATTGGTTCCCCACTACACGCCAATAAAAGCATCCAGCAATCATACTGAGATAAAACCAAGTCCCTCGTTTGAGACACTTGTAGAGCAAGCTAGAAAAGGTAAAAAGCAGACGCTGATCGCCAAATACAACATGTCTTTATGGCATATATTAAAAGCCCTTTCTTTCGAAAATGTAAAATGCGCCATTCTTGGCGGCGTCGACTTGAAGGAGATCCAGTTTCTTAAGCATTTATACCAGCTTTACCTCACCGGCCGGCCTGGGTCACAGGGACGGTTACGTGGGATAACTTATGAAAAGTACAAAACTCAGGCGTCATTCAATCAAGACAACGCCGCAACTTTAGCATGTAGGTTTGTTGAAAATATTGGCGATAACGGCCATCATACTTTCCGTAAAATAGAAGGTAACTTAACCTCACCGGCAAAAGCCGATGTAATGTTGACCACCGTCCATCAAGCCAAAGGGTTGGAATTCAGAGACCTGATAATGCTTGATGATTTTCCGATGGCGCGTTCAGGGAAGCATTTCATCTCTCTACCTCGCGAAGAGGCGTACCTTACCTACACAGCAATGACTCGGGCGATAAATTCACTTTCACTTCCTAAAAGCTGGGGCTCTTACCTCTAAAGTGTTGTCTCAAATTTTCTTTGGATGAGGAAGCCTTGGTGCACATAACTCCATTTTCATCAGCGTTGTTTTATTTCAATTATCAATATCTCTCGTGCGAGGACCAGCATGTCTCATCCTGCTCCCCCTATTTTTTCGGCCCCGGAACAAAAAAAGAAGACATAAGCTGCTTGGTGCATTAAAAAGCGGGACATCGTAATAAGTGGAAACTTCTGCTGCGTAACTATCTATAATCACTTCCTCTGCAATCGCATCATCATAAATCGCAACATTGTCTATCATGCCGTTATAATAAAGATTGTTCGAACCAGAATTAAAAGTCTCAGCTTCAGAATTATCACCAATAAAACCATACCGAGTGTTACCAACCCCACCTATATAACCGGTATATATCTCGGAAAGGATCAGTTCTGCATCGACATAAATTTGGAGCCCCCCATCTTCACTGTAGTTCACATTAACCTTATGCCACTCTCCGTCATTGTAGGCGACATCCCCCTCAGCCACGATATCGTAGAGGTCCCAAGTCCCTGACGCTTTGGATGAGTATGAGAACATTATCTCGCCATTCCCCGTCACAACGAGTGAATAATAATCTGAGCGGTCAAAGTCGATAAGTGAGCTATTTATATAGCTGGTCCATGCGCTGTCATAGACATGAGTGTCTTTATCATAACCATCGTATTCATACTCTGGCGAACTGTAAGATGTGTTAAACCATATGGATAATCCTAGACTCTCAATTTCACTATCATAATACATAGGAAGCGCGATGGAATTATCGCCAAAATTCACGTAGTGATTGGCTTCTGTTCCGAGTATGTCAAGCTCGGTATTACTGTTTGAAACGACACCGTCATATCCGTTTCCACTGGAGTCAGTTAGGCCATCCTCGAATGTCCAGTATCCAACCAATTCCGCTTGTGAAGAAAACGAAACGATTAATAGAGTGATCAATAAAGTGTTTTTTAACATTGAGGTTGTCTCTTTTTCCATTTATTACATTCTAAGCAAAAAAAATGCCACCTTCGTCGAGCTATGACCTGTATGTTTCTAAGCATGTTCACCATGGTAAAGCACCAATCCATTATAAACATGCGCTAGTATGTTGGCGTCGATTAACGCAGTGTGGACCGGGCGATCTATCTTTTTTACCGTGTCGGGATAACGCGACTTTACAAATTCGAAGCAGGCATCTAATGCATATGAGTCTATGTCAGAGGAGGGAATGAGTTTTTTAGAAAGCTTCCATGTATCAACGATAGAAAAGTAGGATTCGATATAAGGCATTCCCCATATTTCAGTTTCAATATTCAAAAACGACACGTCAAAATGCGCGTTATGAAACAAAAGCGTAACTTCTGTTTGTCCTTGTTGAAAGGGCTCACTACTGAGCAGTGCCAGGATTGTACTGTAAACCACATCGAAAGAGGCGGCTATCTTACCCGTTGCTGGGCGAACCCCCTGCTCGACTCCCGATTCTGACTGTGACCCATCCATATTAAGCTGTTTACTGTCTTCATTCCCAAAAAGGTATTCTGCTGTTATGCCATGCACAGCAATGCTGGCTGTGGGGATTGCCCTCACGCTTCTTTTTGCTTTTTGATTTGGGTTTGAGGAACCTAAGAACGGATTTAGGGGTTCGTCCAAACAAATTACATTCCCACTTTTATCTAGACAAGGGTGAAGTAACCCCGCTTCATCTGGATACATAAAGAGGGACGACCACTCCACAACACGATGGAACTCTTTTGTTTTTTTATCAATGTAGGAGGTACCGGTTGTTTCGGTGTCAGAAACAATGAATAAATGGCCGTATACCTCAGCATAACCTTGCAGGGCGCTTCTCCAACTTGCGAGGTTAATGTCCTTGAAGTTAATTAATGCACATTGTTCTTTTCTAATAGGTTCCATCAACCTCTCCATAGCTTGTTTTTATAAATTATACATTAATAAAACCAAGCTTATCCATGTTTAATTTGTCTTTATCTTTATTTTGTAAATTCCCATTCCGCTCTCGGGCCCTAAATAAACAAGGTAAACGCGTACGGATAACGTGTTGAGTTCTGAATCTCCAACTGCGCGATCATATGTTGATGCTCTGGCTGAAACTTCGAATAATCGAAATGAACGCCCGATGGATGGCGGGGATTTAACGAGCCTTAACCTTGTCACTATCGATTCTTTTATCGATATGTTGTTCAAACGAAATTCGGTATCAGCCCACACTTCCATTTGGGACAAAAAGTCATCGTAGAATTTCTTTGAGATAAACATGGATTCGATGTCTTGTTCTTCCATATGCGACGCTAATTTTCCTGGACGGAAGTTTAATATTTTCACCATACCTTTCTCGGCGAAAGCGACAACACTCTCGTTATTGACAATTTCTTGGGTTTCAATCTTGAGCGGCGTTATTGTCGCATCTGCCACACTGATTGCGGTGACAGTTCGTTCCGCGGTGACAGTTCTAAGAAATACGCGATCTGCCAATTGCAACAGCAGGACCAATGCGACAAGTACAACCATTATTATTCTGATCATATCAAAGCGCCCTCTTGGCTTCCCACTCAAAGGTTTTTATCTGCCACTCAAAAGTGTTCATCGGAACAAGCGGATAAAAATAGTACGTCTCTACATGTTCCATTATAGGGTTGGGCTTCCTTTCGGCCACAATGTGGTAGTCAATACGGTACCGAAATGTCCTTTTTCCATGTGATTTGGATATAACAAAAAAGTAACCTGTATATCCTATGTTCAAGCGCCCATCGTCATTGACTGTCCATCCCTTATACCCCTCTTTAATCGGTGGAGAGAAGATGTGCGACTGAACATATCTACGGTCACGGTAAAACGCGTTCATCCATGGTGCTCCGCTCAAATCATCAAGCATCTGCTCCAACGCTTCCCCTGAGTAGAGGTTCTTTATAAAGTCCCGATGGTCGGGTATATCAACTTCCTTTTCGCCTGTCAGCAGGGTTTGGTATTCCTCCTCAGAAACATAGCTCAAGTAGTCGTAAGTGAAGGTTTTTTTGATGACATCAACAATAAATTGTTTGATTTCACCCTCTGATACGTTCGTTTTAGCTAGATCCTCGTCACTGTAGACTGCGTTGATCTGATTAAGCAGGATCATCTTTTGACTCGGCTTGAATACGACTGCGATATAGCCAATATAAAGAGCAAAATAGCCAATCGTCGCGGCGAGGGTCAGAAAGTAAAACCACATCCATTTCCTTGTTTTAACTAAGGCCTCATCATTGTTCTTTTCTGTAGCCATTAGTTCAACTCCAAGCTAACAATCTGATAACCCATTAATTTATCTTGGATAAGTGCTCTTTGTACGATGGCACTCATGGTGTAAATCGTGGGGTACTCCTTCTCTGCATGAACAGTAACAAGAAGGGTGCCGTTTACTCGAAAAGTTCTTGCTTCTAGAGTCATGCCGGACGTCGTCTGGTAGGGTAAATTTCTCGGGTTGCTAATTTCAAGTTCACCTACAACCCGGGACCTGACCACACCCTCTTGAGCCTTCACAATTCGTTGCTGGCTTAATTTTAGAAAGATGTCGCGATATATTTTTACGGCGATACGCTCGGAAAGGTAGGTTTGGAACTTATCAAAAACTTCGCCATTGTCTAATTGAGCAGAATTATAATTAAACATATCCACTATAGCTAAATGAACAAAATCAGTTGCTGTCTCCCCATTTCTTTCTGACGTGGTTTTTCTCAAACCAGGGTTATGGTGTGTCGGTAAAAGCAAACTCTGCGTCCCTATAGGGCGATTGTAAATGTCCAAAAAAACCTGTTGAGGCGGGGGGCGATAGGATAATGCGGATCTATAGCTGTTGTAGCTGACTACAACTAGTAAAAAACCTA
This sequence comes from Alteromonas sp. 14N.309.X.WAT.G.H12, assembly GCF_036697315.1. Classification (NCBI taxonomy): domain Bacteria; kingdom Pseudomonadati; phylum Pseudomonadota; class Gammaproteobacteria; order Alteromonadales; family Alteromonadaceae; genus Alteromonas; species Alteromonas sp. 14N.309.X.WAT.G.H12. The sequence goes on along the minus strand of NZ_JBAHZB010000001.1, from coordinate 6,302 downwards.
GAATAACTCCCAGTAAACCGGTCAACTTCTCGTTGTAGGCTGGCGCATCAAGAACACATTCCTTGTGTTTCATTACAAATATTCCTTATCCCTTTTTTGCATCATTTTCTTTTTTAAGGTTTTGCTTTATGCGCATCCTGTCTATTGTATTTTTTATCATCACCTTGCGACGGAGGTCATGGACTTCTTTTACTTGCCCTCCATCCACGCGGATAAGATTAATCTCTATCTCGGCATTTCTCGACAAGCAGATCACAGTCGATGTAACCATAAAACCTAGACTGATCAGGTTAAGCACCGCGCCTGAACGCCAGTACCGGCGTAGCTCCCTAATCTTCTGATATGACGTTGAATTGAATTGTGCCTCTAGGTACCGAGGAAATAAGTCCTCAATGTATTCAGACTGACTCTCGGTTTCGGCAGGTGGCTTTTTCTTAAACCATATCATAACCGATTATCCCTAAGCCCTGAATTAACCTTATCCTTACGAACATGCCCTGTTGTCCCGGGTCGACTAAACGAGTCTCGGGAGGGTTTGCATATTTTATCATGGAAAACGTTATTCAATTGGATGTCGCCATGTTTTATCGTCTCACCATTTTGGTACCGCTTAGATACGCTATCTCGAAACAGAAGAACAACATCCTCAAAGTCAAATCGAGGGTTGGACCGTGATGGTTGCAATATTTCATCCATAGCATGAGAAACCACAAGCAGAGAGGTTGCCAGCCCTAAACCGACATCTCCCGTCCCTGAATGAGCGGCAGCGTGGTCCAGTCGCTCAATGCGGGCAAATGCTATCCGGCTAAAATCCGCAACAATTGAGATGTTCAATATATTCTTACCAAAGAGCTTGTGACTTTTTGCTTGCGCTGACCAATAAAGCATCGACTCTGCTAACGCTGGCGAAAATAAGATCGAGGGAGACATTTTCTTTCCCGATATCGTAACGTATCTCGGAGCACCAATTATTTTCATTGCATCCTGCGTAAATTGGTCTTGAGGTATTGTTTTGCTGGACATATCCATCTCCCTTTTATTCAGCTAATTCGGCAAGCCCTAAAACTCTATCCCTGACTTCTTTTGACGAACGAGCCGGCGTCGTACGCCTCTTGTCTTTTTGACTGGCCACAGCGACATTGGTCTGCAATCCCATCTCTGTGACAATGTTTTTAGATGTCAATTTACTTAACCGTTCCGCATCGGTCTCGACATACCCTTCTCTTTTCAATAACACTTTTTCTAGGCTCTCAATCTTTTCAGTTAACTGAAACGCATCAATCTGAATGGATTCCAAGCTGTCAAATGATTCCGCTTTGGCCCTTTCATGTTTTGCTACCTTCCGCTCAACGGCCTGCTCTATCTGTTCGAATGCGAAATCATCAATGCGAGGTCTCTTCGGCACATCGAAGTCAACGCCAGCTTGTCCTACTGCGTCGCTCTTTGTTTCTGCCGAGGGAGGCCCTCGGTGGGCGTCTTCACGCGCAAAAACATCCGAATCCCCTTTGAAATCGTCGAATAAAGCCCCTCCCTCTTTTTTTAGTAAGTCGTCGTCATCAAATTGTTCGTTGAACTCCAAACCCAAGTCATCATGAATGCCTTTTCTGACATTATGGTCGGTGAGTTCCACTTGTTTTAAATAAACGGAGAGGCAAAACGTCGACATTTCAGTTTCACTGGGGAAGGCTCCATTTGCGCTACGATCTTCTGAGCTATCTATTTTTGAGTAAGAATCAAGAAGTTCGTCTTTAAACGGTATGTAAAAAGACATGTTGGACTTAAGCCGCTTCTCTTCCGCTTCCCAATTTCCCTGCAACCGCTTCTTTAAATTCCGGTACAAACGATCAACGCCAACGCGATACGCTTCCGAAGTTTCAAATCGAGGTCTCCTAACCTCAATCATGTGATTTAAACGCGCCTTTTTGGCCAATTTCAAATTGGGGTAGAAGAATTTAATTCGGTGCGTCATATCCCCAAAAATAATTGTTGCATGCCCAGGCGCTTGTTTCTTGAGATCGATCATGTCAAGTACGTCACGCTTTTCTACGCGGGCAGTTTTTTGAGGGATGTGTTTTCGACCGAACATGGTGCTTTTCGTCTCGAATCCCTCTTGTGCCAAGACGTATTTTTGTCCGGCAGAGTCTTGGAATTTCTGATAAGTAAGAGGATCTTCGAGTTTCATGCAAATCTTAAGAGAACAGTTCCCGAATATTGTGGAAGCCTCAATTTCGTTACCTCTTTTGAACGCATCATAATCTTGTCCCGCAAAAATGCATATAATGTTCAATGAACGAACCTGACTGGGTAGCGTAGAAGCTCCGGTTGTCGCATATGTACCAAATTCGTCAAAAATCATGGCGAAACTTGATATAGCTGCAGTTGGCTTACTTTCTATGGTTAATTCAACGCTACCCTCAATTGAGGAACCAATCGCTTTGGCTGAAACGTTACGGGCTATTGCGATAATGATCCGGCCAAGGTTTCTTACGTTTTGTTCTGATTTTGCAAGCGAGGGGAGAAGAACCAGAAGGATCCGTCTCCGTAGGACAATATCTGTTATGTTAATGTCGGGCACTTGCGATACAGTTATATGCGAATACACATCGGCCAATTGGTTGAACGTCTGAGTATATTGCATCACGATGTATTGGAATTGCGCGTCTGTTTCCGATTCTTGCTTAGGATTGGGGTCTTTTTCTGTCGGATGTTTATACGAGATTGAGTGTAATACTGCCCATAGACCAACGCGGTGTTTTTTAGGAATGTCTTCATTCATTGCCAGTTTGGCGTATTCATCCAATTTGAAATAGCTTCGATAAGAATCCGGATCTATTTCTAAATACCCATTATCTTTCAGCCAATACAACGCTGCGTTAATTGAATCTATCCCGGATGCCGCTCGGCCTCCCCACAAATCCCCGCTGTCATCATTGGGTAATAACCCTCCGACAATTTCGTTTGCTTCAATCTCGGTTGATTCAACGAAAAAGTTAAATGAATGGCTGTTTAGTTCTACTCGTTTTCTCTCCTTTTCGAGTTTGTCCATAAAGTTCAAAACATATAAATCGTCACATCTGTCGTAGGCGCGACAAAGCGAAAATACCTTCGCAAAGAGTAGGGAGTCCCCTTTCCCATCAACGAGAATAAAACCAGAGCCTTGGACAAGAAAATTCACACATATAGCCAAGATAGCTTCTGTTTTCCCAGAACCAGTGGTTCCAAAAATGATGATATGCGTTCTTGCCTTAGAGTCCCCCATATGAACTTCTTGATTTGTAAACAGCTCATGGCCAAAGAAGTAGACGCCATCGCCTAGTTTCTTATTTACAGCCTCTACTTCGCTAGTATTTTCTTTTGGTGAATAGTCCACCGCCGCGGTCTTTTTGTTGTACAAGGCGTATTTAGGATCGTCCAAAAGCCCTTTTCGCGAAGCGACGTAACGTTTTCGCTTGTAGGTCCATAAGAGCGTAAAAACGATGGACAGTAAGAATAATGGGCCTGCCATTGGCCTTATAATGAACGCCATAACCAAGCTAATAACAGCTAAAAGAAAAGGCAACACCGTTGCGATGAAATAAGCATATTTTATTTGAAAAGGACGCGTGTCTTTTCCTAGTGCTAAGTTGACTTTCTGACCGTCAACCCACGCATCGTCGAACTTGATGCTGTCGATACCCTGGAGCTTAACATTGGACATGAACGCTCCTCACAGCAATCTGGCCAAGTCTCCTTGAGGAGACTTGTGTTTGGAAGTTTGATCCAACAAGTAGTCGAAAACAGAGTCATATCCATTTTTCTTGGCGAGCTTTGCGTATCGCTGATGGCCACGCCCCTCGAAATAAGACTTAACTTCTCCGCCACGAAAGTATCGAGGCAATCGCCGGTACGCTTCTTCTTTCCCTATCCGAGACACTAATGCCCGACGAAAATCAATATCTTGCTGGTTAGAAGTGGAGATCCACAATAAACCTGGACTCACCGTCGTTTTCAACTTCACGCCAATTCGACCAACCCCCCCTGTTGTCCGAAGGAACATAAACATTTCTCTTGAGCGGAGGCCTTTTTCAATAATGCGTCTTTCCGCTGATGTTCCTGACATCATCGCGATTCGTGAAGGGACATCTTTGCCACTCTGCGGACTCGAAATCATAACGGTTCCGAACAGGCTGAAAAACGTTTCGCTGGGGTCGACTAATTCCTGGCTCAAGGCACGAATCCCCCAGTTCCCCTTCCGGTTTTGACGTGCATTTTCGCATAGAGTACTGTCAAGCAAATCAAACAAGACGTGAGCTTCTTCAATATTAAGGACACCGGGTAACGCTCTGTTAAAATGATCCATTTTATTGAGGTAAGGGAGATACTGAGGCTTTACGCCCGTCATCAAGTCCGATGATTCTTCGGTGTTTTCTTTTTTTACCAAGAACAGCATGAAACAAAGGGAACCAAAGACGGCTTTACGATAATCATCTTCCCCACACACGTTTTTGATATCAAAAGAGATGAGTCTTGCCGTATCTACATTGAGCTTTGTTGGTCTCGTGAAGCAAGGGAATTCTTTCACGGCCTCGCCCAGCTTCTCTACAAAAAATGACTTTGCGGTTTTCCCCTCAATAACGCCCGATTCATAACGAGCGGACAACTCCGGAGATTGAGTTAACACCAAGGAATAGTCTTGCAGTCTTGGGAAGCCGTAGCGGCGCAACCGTAATGCATGTATAACGCCCAGCGATGGTGATTTTTCAATGACCTGATCGGCCAAATAGTAGTAGCTTGTATGCTGGTTGAATTCGATGTTGTTTTCACACATGAATTGTAGTGTTGATTTGAATTTGAATTCCGCTGGTGAAAACATGCGGGGAGTATTTTCCTCTTGCCGGAATTTGTATACAGCATCTATCATGGACTTAACCATGCTTTCCAATTCAGGTGTTTTGAAATCAACCTTGCCATTCACTTTTTTGACACCGCCAATAAACAAAAGCATAAATCGCGACAGCGCGAGTTTTTGCCGCATTGTTGGCGTCGTTCGCCCGAAAGGGAGATCATGAGGGTTCAGCGCCGACTCGACGGAAGTGGTTAATTCGTGCGTTAATATTTGGTGACGTTTTTTATCTGAAATAAAGGTTTCAAGCGCGTCGTTCGTTCCAAATGAGGTTTTACCGAAATCAACATTCATGATCATTGGGAATTCGCCGCGCAATTTAGGGTTCGCTTTTGGCTTGGCAAGTAGAGCAAAATTTAGCAGCATCAACAGTGTTGATTTACCGGCACCTGTCGTACCACAAATGAACATGTTAAAATTCATTATCAATGAAGAATGGTCTTGGTAGGTAAAAGGCTGGCCAGCGTCATCCGTGAAATGGAGAAAACCACGATCATAAGGGGATCCCATCAAAAACAAGGGGCTTTGGTAGATGGCAGCCCCCAATTCTTCATAAACCTGAAAGAGGTTGTTCTGCCTGCTTGCGCCAGGTAGAGTGTCAAACAATCCTTGTGTTTTATCCAGCTCTACACTGCGGAATTGCGCCATGTTCCATCCGGCCAACTTACCGCTAATCAAATCGTAATCTTTGCTAAGTTTCTCTTTGGATTTGGCAAATACCGTGATCGAGAGTTCGAGAAATACATAGGTTCGATTCTCTTTGTTATTGCTCATGTAGTTAAGAGCTTTCAATGCATTCTTGTTTTTAGGTAGCGGAGCCAAAGCAAGCGCTACCCTTTGATATGTGGCTTTTCTTGAACTGAAAGGGGCGCTGGACATTCTGTATGAGATCATATAACCGACGTCTTTAGGGATCCCTGAAACCAAGTCTTCGTATGTCTTTAACTCTTCATTCACTTGTTGTGGGATAACCATGGATAGTGACGCAAAAAAGCGGTCTCCGAAACGCAGCATCTCGGGGGGCATATCACGCTCATCTCCGCCTTTTGTGATGACCTGCTCGACCATGGACAAGGGGGTTATAGCTGTTTTCCCTGCCTGTCTGGATACCTCCCCCTCTCGTGAACCATAGAAACCATCCAATCTTGGCTCCCAATCCCACTCATTCTCCTTTCCATATAGCGCTCTCTTTTGTGATCGAGCTGCGGCGGTAACATCTAACTTTGTAGCCATAATCCCGAGGGCGGAAAACTCGCTATAAAGATGAGCCGAAAAAGTGCGGTGCATCTCCCAAATACGCTGCTCGCTTTTCGACAAAAAAAGCGCCTGCGCTGAGGGCTCTTTCTTAATGATGTTTCTGAGTGCCAGTAGCTCTTTTTGAACTTTTGCAGCCTCTGCTTCATTTAGGTTGGTTTTATGG
>NZ_JBAHZB010000019.1:35782-48685 GCF_036697315.1 Alteromonas sp. 14N.309.X.WAT.G.H12 | reverse complement strand
TCATCCATACACACCTTGCCCGTGACCATGGCCATATCCATTGATGATGCTGCATTAAACAGGGCATCCACAGAATTAGCATGTACCGTGGGATAAACCAACCCGGTGGTGGTGCCGTTTCTAAGCAGTTGTCGGATAAATACATCAGCCATGGTACTGGCGTATTCAGGATCAGAAAACTTGCGTTCTGTGGGGAAGGTGTAGTTTTCTAACCAACTTAAAAGCTGTTCACCGTAACAGGCCAGCATTTCCGTTTGTGGGAAGTGCAGGTGACTATCAATCAGTCCCGGCATGATCCAATGCTCACGATGATCAAACACTGTGGCATGGGCATAGGCGGGTTGGAGCTCGGCATAATCGCCAATGGCCACAATGTGTTTGCCTTCTACCACTAACGCACCGTCATGCAGACACACAACGTCTTTGTCGGGATCATCAGTGGCGTGGGGGAAGTGGAGGATTTTGCCCCGAAAGAGTTGCATTGCTTTACTCACTAACTTCCCCGATAGCTGCTAAAACCGTAGGGAGAGAGCAGCAATGGCACATGATAGTGCCCACCGTTTTCTTCCATGGAAAAGTGGATATCCACGAAGGGATAAAAACTGTCGCCGTGTTTTTCTGTTAAGTAGGCTTCACAATGAAAACGTAATTGATAAACGCCGGGTAAAAACGCTTCCACGCCACATGCGTTACAGCGTCCGTCTTCATCGGTGATCCCATTGTGTAAACTGCCGTCAGGCAATGTGAGACTTAAAGGCAGTTTTTTCGCTGGCTTGCCTAAGGTGGTATCTAATACATGACTGGAAAGTGTAATCATTCTGTTTTCCTTAATCCTCTAGCGCTTTTTCAATACGCAAACAGGTGATCTTAATTTGTTCTGCCGCCGCATTGGCGATTTCTTGCTCTGTGGAGTTATCAATACGGCCTTGTAACGCCGCTAACATGGCATCCGCTGAAAGCCCGGTGGCGCAAATAATAAAAATGAACCCGTGCTTATCCAAATAAGCATGATTAATCTCTTTGAGTGCCTGTAATGTTTTTTCATTGGCATCGGCGGTACCGGACTGCTCGTTCGCGGCAATGGCCCGAGTATTGGCAAATTTACTGCGTAAGGTATCAATATCGCCAATCATAGGATGGGCGGCAAAAGCGGCAAGATAGTCGGCGATTTCCATGGTGTCCCATACGTTTGTGGCGGCGGACAATACGGCGGCCTTGTTCGTATAGGGGCGCAAGCTCGTCATGGCAAGGGCCCATTTTTGGGCCGCGCATGTTTGGGTAAACCAAGCCGTAGCGTCGTCTTTTGCAAGTGCGTTAAGGGTGCTTATTTTCATACGGTGACCTGTTTTTCTACATGTTGCGTGTCGCTGTTATGGCAATGGCCATGGAGGCGCTGAATGATTTGCGCACTAATGGAAACGGCGACTTCAATAGGCAGTTTACCGGGAATGCTTAGCGCCCCCACCGGTGATACAAATTGACTTAATTGTTCCGAGCTAAAACCACGATGTTGTAGTTTGGTCAGAAAGCGTTTGGCTTTGGTGTCAGAACCGATCATGCCCACAAACGAGAAGGTACCTTGTTTTAGCGCGGTTTCCACAATGCGGTAATCCAGTTGATGGTCGTGGGTTAACACGACAATCATGCTGTTATCGGCAAGGTCTTGAAGTTCACCTTCTACCTGCTCATCAATAATGGTGCAGACATGTTCAGGAATGCTAAGCCCTGAAAAAGCGTCTTGTCGGTTATCGATCCATTTAATCTGTAGTGGAAGTTGAGCCAATATGGGTACCAAGGCCTGTGCCACATGGCCCGCCCCAAACACGGCAAGGGTTTGGCAATGGGCGGTTTTAACTTCAAAAAGCAGTTTCACTGCGCCACCGCAACATTGACCTAAACGACTGGCCAGAGGATAAGATTCCACATGTTGATGTTCTCGGCCTTGAGCTAGAAATTCTCGAGCTTTATGAACTGCCTCGAATTCAAGGTGGCCGCCACCAATGGTATCAAACTGACGATCGCCGGTTATTACCATTTTTGCCCCTAATTCCCGAGGCGTAGAACCCGCCGCGGACAATACGGTTACCAATGTATAGGCTTGGCCGTGCTGGTGGCAAAAAGATACGGCATCAAACCAGCGTCTGGGTGTTATCACAAGTCAGACTCCTTGTTGGCACTGTGTTTAGCTTGCTCTACGGCCTGTAAGATCCGCTCTGGGGTTGCCGGCGTCGGTAAATACGGATCGTGACCATAATCGGTAAGGCTGCTAATGGCATCTTTTAGTGCGCACCACACTGAGATAGCCAACATAAACGGTGGCTCGCCTACCGCTTTGGAATGATAAATACTGTCCTGGGCATTAGGTCTGTTATACAAATCTACATTCATGATGGGCGGGGTATCACCAATGGCGGGAATCTTATAGGTTGCCATATTGTTGGAAAGCAGTTTGCCGCTGGCATCCCATTTAAGTTCTTCGGTGGTAAGCCATCCCATGCCTTGAATAAACCCGCCTTCAATTTGGCCTTTGTCGATGGCAGGATTTAAACTCGCGCCCACATCATGAAGAATATCAACCCGAGTCACCCGGTTTTCACCGGTAAGGGTGTCGATCATCACTTCTGTGGCGGCTACGCCATAGGCAAAATAGAAAAAGGGGCGACCTGTCCCCTTGTCTCTATCATAAAAGATTTTCGGCGTACGGTAGTAACCTGTAGAAGATAAAGACACCCGCGCCATATACGCCGCTTGCACTAATTCGGCAAAGCCAATGTGGTGCTCGCCTATATGCAGCGCCTTGTTTTTAAATACCGCATTGTCAGCACTGAGGCCCAGTTCCTTCGCCCAAAAGTCCACTAAACGTTGTTTGATGATAACGCAGGCATTTTGGACGGCTTTACCGTTTAAGTCTGTGCCGGAAGAGGCGGCTGTGGGCGAGGTATTAGGCACCTTGTCGGTGCGCGTAGCGGTGACTTCGATATCGTCCATATCAATGCCAAATTCGTGGGCGGCAATTTGGGCGATTTTGGTATGCAGGCCTTGTCCCATTTCTGTGCCACCATGATTCACCTGAATGGTTCCGTCGGTATAAATATGCACAAGGGCACCGGCTTGGTTCAAATGCTTGGCGGTAAAGGAAATACCAAATTTAACCGGGGTCAATGCCAACCCTTTCTTTATCACCGGGCTGCTGCGGTTAAAAGACGCAATGGCTTGTCGCCGTTGCCAATAGTCACATCGGGTTTCTACTTCAGCAATCATTTCCGGCAGAATGTTATCTTCTACTGTCATGCCATAGGGCGTGGTGAAGCCGGTATTTTCGCTATACAGATTACGTTTACGAACGGTGAGGGGATCTTCACCGAGTTTTCGCGCTATCCCATCCATGATGGCCTCGGCAACAATCATTCCCTGGGGGCCACCAAAACCGCGATAGGCCGTATGGGAAACATACGATGTTTTTAACCGATGACCGACAACATGGCTGTCACCTAGGTAGTAGCCATTATCCACATGAAACATGGCGCGATCCACAATGGCATCGGAAAGATCAGCGCTATATCCGCAATTGCCGTTCACTTCAATTTCTGCGCCCTGAATAAGGCCTTCATCGTTAAAGCCAACCTGCCAGCGGTTTTCAAAGGGGTGGCGTTTTCCCGTTACCGTCATATCTTGCTGGCGGGGTAATCGGAATTTAACGGCGCGCTTATTGCGCTTTGCAAAGACCGCAGCTAAACAGGCCCATTGAGCCGCCTGGCTTTCTTTGCCACCAAAGCCGCCGCCCATTCTACGCATATCCACAATTACCCGATGCAAGTTGATACCGAGCACTTCGGCTACCAGTTTTTGTACTTCGCTGGGATGTTGACTGGAGGTGTATATTTTCATCCGATCTTCTTCATCGGGCACCGCGAGGGAAACCTGACCTTCCAGATACATGTGCTCCTGTCCACCGATATCCAGCGTACCTTGTATAACATGGGACGCCTTGTTTACCGTATCCATGGCATTGGCATTGCCAAAGGTATGGGTGGGGCGTACAAAGGTTTTTTGCTTGAGCGCTTGCTCCACCGACAACGTCGGTTCGGTTTCCGTTACGGTGATCTTGGCTTTAGTTGCGGCTCTGCGCGCCTGATCAACGGTTTCTGCCAGCACCGCAAAGACGGGTTGACCATGAAAGAGCAAGAGGTTGTCCGCTAATATGGGATCACCGTCAAACACCGGGGCAATATCCGTATGGCCGGGAATATCGTCAATGGTGATCACATCCAGTACCCCGTCTGATTTTTTCACCTCGGTCAAATCCATTGAATCAATGGTGCCGGTGGTGTAGGGGCAAGTACCGATGGCGGCATAGGCGATATTGCCTGGCTCTGGAATATCGTCAACATAGCGGGCTTCACCGCACACTTGTCGAATCGCACTTTCGTGGGCGCGGCCTTTACCGAGTGGACTGTTTGTGGTGCTTGTCGGTTGTGTGTCTATCAGTTTACGCATGGGATACCACCCGTGTAGGGATCTGGTTGTCAGTTTGATGTTCAAGCCAGAAACGGTGCCATAAATTGGCTAATACCTGTTTGCGGTAAGCGGCTGTTGCCCGCACATCATCTATAGGACTAAATGCGTCGGCAAGAATACCTTTACCGAGGGTAACGCATGTAGGATCTGACCAGTTTAACCCGAGTAATGCTTGTTCTAATTCTAAGCAGGCCACCGGCGTTGCGGCCACACCGCCAAAACCTGTTTTAAGTTTTTTGATGACATTATTTTCAATCACCAAAGAAAACACGGCACACACGGCAGAAATATCATCTTCGTGCCGTTTAGATATTTTATAGGCGGAAACCTGTTGATTGGCCAGTTTGCAAGGAAGCACCACTTGGCTTATCCATTCATTTTGCGCCAGGGCGGTTTGGCGATAACCGGTAAAAAATTCCCTTGCAGGAAGGGTTCGGCTTTGCTCACCGTTATCCAAAACCAGGTTCGCTTCTAAAGCCAGCATTAGCGGTGGTGTATCACCAATGGGCGATGCATTGGCGATATTGCCGCCTAAGGTCGCTTGATTTCTAATGGGCAGTGACGCAAAGCGGGTGAACAGTTCCTCTAATTCTGGGTAACTGGCGGTAATGGCTGTCGCAACCTCGTTTAACGGTGCCATGGCACCTATTTGTAATGCGTTGTTACTTTTTTCTATCTGCTTTAATTCCGCCATCTGTGACAAGCTGATAAGGGTTTGAAATTGTTTTTGGCCTTGGGTAATTTCCAGCGCTAAATCAGTACTGCCGGCCACCAGTTTTGCCTCTGGGTGAGTATTTATGGCTTGGCCCAGTTCCAGTCGATTCTTAGGCATAAGCAGAGATGTCGCTTTTTGATTTGAAGACTCAGCATTTAATGCGGCTAAGGCTTTTAAGGTTTGTGCCTGCTGCTTATCAAACTGATCCGGCTGACGATGGGCGCAGGCTGACAGTGCGGCATCAATAATGGGCCGGTATCCTGTACATCGGCATAGGTTGCCGGATAGGGCATGAATGGCTTCTTCTCGGTCTATGGTTTTCGATGAGTGGTAAAGGGCAAAGGCAGACATAATAAAGCCCGGCGTACAGAAACCACACTGGGAACCGTGATTGTCCACCATGGCTTGTTGTACAGGATGAAGGGATTGTGCCTCACCGAGATTTTCCACCGTAATAAGCTGTTTGCCATGAAGTGATGACATTAAAGAAATACAGCTGTTTATGGTGCGATAGTCTAGTTGGTCGCCTTCTGGTGTTGGGGTTGCCACCACCACTGTACAGGCTCCACAGTCTCCTGCGCCGCAGCCTTCTTTTGTACCGCATCTACTTTTTTGTTCCCGCAAATACCGCAGGACCGTGAGATTCGGATCGTCTACCTGTAGCTCTACAGGTTCATTGTTTAAGAGAAAGCGGACCATGCCGGGCTCCATCTATGATTAAAATCGTTTAAGCGCGTTACTATATCTGTATTTATCATTAAAAAGTAGACCATTTGGTCAGATTTGTAAGTTAAAAAAAGGCCAGCTAATGCGGCGCGTCTCATTTTGGTGCAAAACGGATACTTATTTGCCTTAAACTGGTGAGCATTCATTGTAATGGATCACGTAAAAGGGGCGTTTTACCCGAATTGTTTATCAATAAACTGTTATCGTAGAATTTTCTGCAAGATTTGTGCGCATTGGCGTGGAAGGCATAAGTGGAGGGAAAAAATAAAACTTTTTTCTGATTTCTACAACTATGGCATTATGACTGAATAGTCAGGTTTGACAATTTACAGAAGGAATCAAACGGCGTCATGACCCAAACATTAAAAGTGGATGCCAGCGTAGGGGCTCGCAATCGAGCTATTATTCTGGCCGCGGCTGAAAAGGCTTTCGCCTCTCAGGGATTTCGAGGCACCTCTGTGCAACAGGTTGCCGACCTAGCAGGGTTACCTAAAACCAACGTTTTGTATTACTTCAAAACCAAGCATGATCTTTATATCGCGGTACTGAGCCAAACTCTCAGTTTATGGAATTCCCGTTTTGATATGGCAACTCAGGAGGATGATCCTGCTGAGACCTTAGCTGCCTACATTGCTGAAAAGATGGAATTATCCCGCACCCATCCCATGTCATCGAAGATTTTCGCCATGGAAATTATTAACGGCGCGCCTAATTTAGATAATTATTTTAATGATGCCCACAATAAGTGGATGGAAGGGCGTGTCGCTATTATCGAAAAGTGGATTGAACAAGGAAAAATGCGCCCCGTTGATCCCCATTATTTGTTGTATAACATTTGGGCGAGTACCCAGCATTATGCCGATTTTTCTACGCAAATAACCCGGTTACGGGGCTGCAAAATGAAAAAAGTGGATTTTTCTGAAGCCACCAAACACCTTGTTACTATTACATTAACCGGCTGCGGACTTGATGTCCCTGATAAATATAAGATAGATAGCCTATGAAGATAAATACCAACAACTACCCTCGTGATCTTATTGGTTATGGCAGTACACCGCCCCATCCTAAGTGGCCCGGCAACGCACGTATAGCATTGCAGTTTGTGATCAATTACGAAGAGGGGGGCGAGAACTGCGTGTTGCATGGCGATGAACACTCAGAAATGTTCCTCTCTGAAATTGTGGGGGCGCAGCCTTATCCTGATCGCCATTTGAGTATGGAATCTATTTATGAATACGGTAGTCGAGCGGGGTTTTGGCGTTTACACCGTTTGTTTACCGAAAAAGGGGTTCCGGTAACTGTCTTTGGCGTCACTATGGCCCTGGCGCGCAACCCTGATGCAGTTAAAGCCATGCTTGATGCAAAGTGGGAAATCGCCAGCCATGCTTTGCGTTGGATCCATTATCAGGATATGGATATAGACACGGAACGGGCTCAGATTGAGCAGGCCATTGCACAACACGAGGCTTTAACCGGTAAAAAGCCGGCAGGTTGGTATACCGGCCGTACCAGTCCAAATACATTGAAGCTGATCGCCGAGCGGGATGATATTTTGTATTGCGCTGATTCTTATGCCGACGATTTACCCTATTACGATACCCAGAATGGAAAGCCGTTATTAATTGTGCCCTATACGTTAGACACCAATGATATGCGTTTTGCCACGCCCCAGGGATTTAATAGTGGAGAACAGTTTTATCAGTATTTAAAAGATGCCTTTGATGTTTTATATGAAGAAGGGGCAACCCAGCCGAAAATGTTGTCCATTGGCTTACATTGCCGCTTAGTTGGTCGTCCTGCCCGCCTCGCCGCCTTAAAACGTTTTGTTGAGTATGTGCAAAGCTTCGATAAAGTTTGGCTGACAACCCGTGAAGATATTGCGCTACATTGGAAGGCTAACTTTCCCTATCAGGGGGAATAAAACCGTTACGTCTCACTTCCAGAATAAAGTGCCCCATTGCCATAAAAGCAATGGGGACGCGGTTATTTTAAATCAAAGATATAACGAAGTAAGAAGACTGCCGCCAAGACATAGGTAAGTTTACCTACCTGTTTGTACCGTCCACTGCCTGCCATTGTCACCACATAGGTAATAAATCCAAGGGCGATCCCTTCACTTATGCTAAACGTAAGGGGCATAGCCAGCAGTGCCACTGAAGCGGTGGCCAGTGCGCCTAGATCGTCAAAGTCCAGTTGGCGAATAGAATCCATCATTAAAATCCCCACCATAATGAGTGCAGGCGTGGTGGCCATTAAGGGGATCACCTTCATCAATGGGGTCAGAAATAGGGCAAGCATAAAGCACAAGGCCGTGACAACGGCGGTAAGCCCAGTACGACCGCCAGCAGATACACCGGCAGCGGATTCCACGTAACTGGTTACCGGTGATGTCCCCAGTGCCGCGCCAACCACACTGGCTGAGGCATCGGCGGTCATGGCACTGCCTATTTTGGGTAATCGCCCGTCTTCATTTAATAGGTTAGCCCGACGGGAAACGCCGATAAGGGTACCGATGGTATCAAACATATTGACAAACATGAGGGCAAAAATCAGATCCCAAGTTTGTGAAAAGTGCTCAATGGGATACCAAATATCCATGGCAAAAAAGGTATCTGAAATCGGATCCGGTAACCCAAAAAATGAACCTGGATGCTGGGTAAGAAAGCCATCTTCAGTGGGGATAAAGGCCCCGATGATCGAAAGAACAATGATTGATAGCAGAATGCCACCGGTAATATTACGCATTACCACCACAATGGTGAGGAGTATGCCGGCAAAGGCAAGCATGACAGCAGGGTTGGATAAATCCCCTAATCCAACAAAGGTTGCAGGATTATCCACAACCAGCCCGGCATTTTTTAACCCGATAAAGGCGATAAATAAGCCGATGCCACATTGTACACCGACTTTTAGCGACGGTGGTACGGCTTCTGCAATCTTAGTTCTAACGCCGGTTAAGGTAAGTAATAAAAACAGAACGCCATTCCAAAATACAATACCGAGGGCGGCATCCCATGGTACTTCCCGTCCCATACAAATGGTAAAGGTGAAGAAGGCGTTTAACCCCATGCCTGGCGCCAAGGCAACCGGGTAATTGGTCATCCATGCCATCAGCAAACTACCTAGGCATGCGGCCAGTGCGGTAACGGTGATGAGGCCAGCCACAGGCATACCACTTAACCCGAGGATCCCTGGGTTCACCACCAAAATGTAAGACATGGCGGCAAAGGTGGTCATTCCGGCTATAATTTCCGTTTTCACCGTGGTTCCGTTCGCTTGTAACTTGAACAAACGATCTAGTAAAGCATATGACATGAGTTCTCTCTGGAAGAATAAAAGTTATTAAAGTCCCTAAAGCAATAACCTGACCATGTAGTCAACAATGGTGTGATTTATGCTTTTAATTCAGCTTGATACAAATTGTAGTGTATTATAGGTATTGATTTAAAAAGAAATTTTCCAATGACGGACTAGGAAAGTGTCTCTAATTACATGAGCTTATGCAATGAATTCATGGCAAATCGAGGATGTGAGGACACAATCTAAAGGGATACTATTTGCGTAAGATGCACTATTTTAGTTAGCTTGTATTACGCTGGTGCAAACCGCATAACGAATAATAAAATATATTGGTGTATCGCCGCTAACCGCATACCACCAATGAAGGAGTAAAATTATGGCGCTGACAACGCTTATAAAAGCGCTACCCAAAGCCGAGTTACACTTACACATTGAGGGTACCTTATCGCCTGCACTCATGTGGGAATTAGCGCAAAAACACGGCATTAAATTACCTTTTAGTTCTGTCTGTGAAATTGAAACGGCGTACCAGTTTTCCGATTTGCAGAGTTTTTTAGATCTCTACTACGCCGGCGCTGATGTGTTGCGTAGCGAAGAAGATTTCTATCAGCTTATGCAGGCTTATTTGCAACGTTGTAAAGAACACAACATCGTGCATACTGAGATCATGTTTGATCCCCAAACCCACACCCATCGCGGTGTCCCTTTTGATGTGTTCATGACGGGCTTTGTGCGCGCAATAGACGAAGCACAAGAGGAGTGGGGCGTTAGCGTTCGTTTAATTATGTCGTTTCTTCGTCACCTTAGCGAAGCCGATGCCATTACCACCTTGCAAGATGCCGAGCCTTGGTATGACATTATCGATGCTGTGGGCTTGGACAGTTCCGAGCTTGGCAATCCGCCGGAGAAATTCGAGCGCGTGTTTAATCAAGCCCGTACCTTAGGCTTTAAGGTCGTTGCTCATGCCGGAGAAGAAGGCCCGCCTGATTATATTTGGCAGGCCATTAATCTGTTAAATATTGATCGCATTGATCACGGTGTACGGTGTGCCGAAGACAAAGAGCTCATGGCGTTAATTAAACATCGGCAAATTCCGCTTACCGTGTGTCCTTTAAGTAATCTTAAACTTAAAGTGATTGAAGATATGGCAACGCACAATATTCTTGAGTTGCTGGAGGACGGCTTGCTGGTAACGGTTAATTCCGATGATCCTACTTACTTTGGTGGTTTTCTAAATGACAACTTTGCGGTGTTGGAAAGCGCGCTGGGAATGAATGAACAACAGTGTCGCCAATTGGTGAAAAATAGCTTTATGGCCAGTTTTTTAGACGACACTGAAAAGCAAGCATGGATCCAAAAAGTGGATGCCATTTAGACACAAGTGAGAAGGTTGTCCGGTATCAAGGTGGTAACCGGACAACCACATTAAGTTATTGTGGTGTCGTGGTTTGGTATTTATCCCAATGGGTGAGAATTTCTTCTATCACCGTGCTGCCCACCAAATAAGCGGCTTCTAAAGAAGGAACCATTCCTGCGTAACCACTCCCAGAGCTTTCGGCTTTTAAGTTTTCAGCTGCGGTAAGTCCTGTAGGTTGCATGGTAAAGTTACTGGCCGTTCTGAGCACCATAAACCGGTCTTTGTCTACTTTTCCCGCACGATCTAAATAAATCATCGATTGATAACTACCGGTATCCTCCATACCAGAGGTAACGAAATTGCCTTTTCCGTGGGTCCAGTAAGAGACCCATTGGTTTGCCCAGTCATTGAGTAAACGACCGTGCCAGAATGTGGAAGCGGCCAGGTGATCTCCCATCATAACTTTAGGCGTTGTTTGGGCATTAGGATATTGGGTATATTTGGCCCGTAATGCGGCCATGGCGTCAGTATCCATGAGCTTAAGGGATTTGGTGTGTTCATAGGCCCATTCGCTAAGGGCAATATTCAAGGTATACATTTCGCCATTTAACGCCTTAGGGGCTTCATCCGTTTTTTGCGTTTGGGGTTCGTGGGCGAAAAGCGGAAAATAACCGGTAGGCCAGGACGCAGGCACTTCACGACCGTCAATTTCATGAGCGAGATCGCCGTCTACCAGATAGCGGGCCCATACCGCTGAGCCTACGGTGCCGTCGTTGGGATCCATACCAGCTATACCGGCAACTAACCAGTAGGCTTGGGTTAAATCGAAACGGGGATCTAAACCCAGTGCCATAATCGCAGAGGAAGATTTTGCGGTGCCCATACCGGTAACAATGGCCAACACGCCTTTGTCTGTATTGGCATAGATATCATGGAAAGATTGAGGAAATGGGTAGCGGGTGTCCAGGCCATAGCGTTCTTTCCACATTTGAAATTCGCCTGCTTTGTCACCTTCATCTTCACCAATTTCAAACATGGTGACGATTACCGCTTTTACTTTCATGGGGGCTTCGCGGGCCATGGCATTTACGTTACACAAGACCAGAAAAAATGGCGCAAATAGCCACACACTTCTTTTCAATTTTATTCTCCTTAAACAAAAAAACGGCATGCTAATGCATGCCGCAGGTTACCGTTACATTTTAGAATTTATAATCAAATTTCACGTTGAAATGGCGAGGTAGTTCGGGCAAAACAATCTGGCTTCCGAATAAATCAGAAAAGTTTGCTCTAAAGTAGCGCTCGTCAGTAAGGTTTTTCACGGTCATATTTACGCTCCAGTCTTCACCCTGATAGGAAAGTCCGGCGTTAACTAACGTATAAGCTGGCAAGGTCACTGAACCTGAGAAGCTGGAAAATGTGGAATCGACATCAATGACACTGATACTCGAGGCATAACCATTTTGGAAGTCGTAAGTAGCGGTGAAGGTGTAGATATTCTCCGGCACACCGGCTTTTTTCCCTTCTGGGTTAGAGGTGCCTGGACCGACTAAATTTAAACCAATGACGTTACCACCAAGTACCAGTGATTTGTCTTCCAAATTGACCATGTCTTCAAGACCGAAGAAGCCAAATTGAGAGCCATTATTGAGGGCGGTGAGGTTAATGGTTTTGTTATACGAATAGCCAGCAGTCAGTACCAGACTCTCGTTGACAACCCAGCGTAATTCAAACTCAGTACCGGTATTGTCGGTGACACCATTGGTGACGGTATTTTGTGCACTGTAGGTGGTTCTGTCGGATTCGTAATGGGATAATGCAAAATAGAGGCTTTCATCAAGGAAGGAACCTTTAACACCATATTCGAACAAGTTGGAGTCATCGAAAGCCGTTGCATCGTCTGCATTTAATGAACTGACCGGAATTTCCGCCCCCTGGCCTGCGATAATGGTAGCCTGGCGAGAGCGGGTGACATAGGGAATAAGCCCCCATGGCGTTTTATAAGAAAAACTGGCGTTCCATGACCAACCGCCAACGCGCTCGCTATCGCTAATTGGCTCTTCGGTACCATCGGCACCCAATAGTAGATCTGCACGGGAGGTACTTTCGATATCAATGGTATCGTAACGGGCGCCAAGGACAACATTGATGCCGTTTTCCCAGGTTAGATCGGTCATGGCAGCCAAGCCCAGATCTAAATAGTTACCTTCGTCATAATTATCGTAGTTGTAGCCGATTTGGGTGGCGAGTTCACGCTTATCCAGAGCCGATGATGGCATGGTCAGGT
>NZ_JBAHZB010000019.1:0-35772 GCF_036697315.1 Alteromonas sp. 14N.309.X.WAT.G.H12 | reverse complement strand
AGAAAGTCGGTGTAACGAATAGACGGCGAGATCTGGAATTGAGCATACAGTGAATCGATTTCCAGTTCGGTGGCAAACACCAACTTGTCTTCTACTACCCAACTGTCATGAAACTGCGAGAAACCGTAGGCATTTTCATTGATGTTATCGTATCCATCATAAAACAACTGGTTTTTAATCTCCCAGTTTTCGGTGTAATAAATAATATCAAAGTACAGGGTATTGGCTTCGTTCTCTAAGCGGTCTTCCGGTGCCACCAGCGTTTGCGAACCACTAAGGGTGGTGGTACCTACATTCTCAAGGGCCATTAAGGGCGTCGCTTCAGAATCGGTGAAAGCCGCGGCGGGCACGTAAAAGTTAAATTCACTTTCACCGCCGAGATCCACAGCGCCATATTCATCGTGAGAGATTAGCCCGTCACCGTCGGTATCTAATGGCTGGGCCGTTCCCGTGATATAGGTTCCGTTATCAACTAATTCCTGCGTCAGGCGGTTCCAACCGGCTACCTGATTACCGTCGTATTTGTGGTACATACCACCAAATTCAACCCGTAAATTATCAGAAATATCAATATTAAAAGAGGCTTGTAAAATTGATTGGTCGGTGGCGGAGTTTTCATAATAGCTACCCGAATTTTCCACTTCACCGTAGATATAATAACCCATGTCTTTACCGGCAATACTCGCCGGACCGCCAACTTCAGCGGTAAGTACGCTCTTATCCCAACTTCCGTGGGTATAGGACAAGGCACCAGTAGGCTCTTCTAAATATTGCCCTGAGGATGCACGAGCAGATTTGGGGTTAAAGTTTAGGTAGCCACCAATTTTCGATGGGCCATAAATGGGCGATGCAGGACCGCGTACAATATCGATACGGCTTGATGCACCAATTGGCGTAGGGTAGTTGCCTGGGTTATCCAGACGTTTTACGCCACGAAAATAGGTTTCACCGGGATTACCGCGAATATCTAGTGAACCTGCCACGCCAAAAAATGACTGGGTGAAGGTACCAGGCGCAAAGGCCACCAGCTCATCAATATCTGAAACGTTAAATCGTGACATTTGTTCGTCACTGATGGTGGAGGCGGAGCGAGGGGTTTCCAAAATTGATTTACCGAAACCGAATACGGCTTCGACGTCCTGCCCTGGGAGACTCCCCAGTGAACCTGTGACTTCAATTTTTTCCATTTCTTCTTCGCTGGGCGTATCAACTTCCTGGGCCAGGACAGCCGCAGGTGTAAGCACCAGGCCAAAGGTAATGGCTCTGGCTAGCGGTGAAACCGCAAATCGTGTGTGTTTCATGTTTGTCCTCTGTTTTAATTATTTGCCTCTTTGGGCGGGCGTTTATTTGTGTATTCCTAGCTGGAATAGCACATTCAGTGCCAAAAAGTTGTCCGTTTGGTCAAGCTTTTACAGAGTTGTAACTTATTGTATTTAATATTTAAATTTTCTTGCTTAAGTTTGTTAACATAATAGTAAAGATTGCGTAAACTTTTTTTGATGCCCTAAGCACCAATTTAGTGCGCAGCAATATGTCTGTTGCACCTATGTCTCTTTTTTGAGCAATCACAAGGTTAGGATGTTGATTTGGGGGCGGGCATCCCATTAATGGATACTGGTGCCACGGTGGGTGATTTGGGTAAAATAATATCAAGTAACACCGCCGTGATCCCCGCCATGGTAACCGGGGAGGCAAAAATATTGGCTATCCAATCAGGCATGTGAGAAAGAATATCCGGTACCATCATGACGCCCATGCTCATACCAAAGGATGAGGCGGCAATTAAGCTGGTTCGGCGATCTAAGGGTTGATGAGTCAGGATCTTAAGTCCACCTACGGCAACCATGGCAAACATAATTAGGGTCGCACCACCGAGTACGGCTTTGGGGACGGTTTGTAATATCCCCCCAACAATGGGAAACACACCTAAAAAGACATAAAAGCCACCGATGAAAATACCCACCCGACGACTGGCGATGCCGGTGAGCTGTATAACCCCGTTGTTTTGCCCAAAGGTGGTGTTGGGGAACGTATTAAAAAAGGCCGCGAGTACTGAGTTGACACCATCACCGAGAATACCGCCTTTTATCCGATTTAAATAAACCGGCCCGGTGATGGGCTCTTTACAAAACAAACTGTTGGCAGTGAGATCGCCGGCAGTTTCGATGGCACTAAAACAATAAATAAGTGCCACAGGAACAAACAGGGCAAAATCAAAATCCAGTCCAAAAGCCAAGGGGGAAGGCAGGGAAAATACCGGTAATGCCGTAAGATGGGAAAAGGCAATGCCGTCGGTAAAGCACACATACAGGGTACCTATTGCCATGCCGATAAAAATAGCGCTAAGTCGCAGCCAGTAGTGATTTGATGCATTGAGTAAAATAATGATCAATAAGACCGCTAACCCTAAACCTACATGGTCAAGGCTACCAAAATCTGCTGCCCCAGCTCCGCCAGCCAAATCCGTCATACCTACCTCAATGAGCGATAAACCGATGCTGGTGATGACTATGCCGGTGGTAACAGGGTTTAGCAGGTGCTTGAGCTTATGAATAAATAAGCTTAAACCTATTTCCACCACTGCGCCGGCCATGGATATTCCCATCAACATAGCCATCACTTCCCCGTCTGAGCCGCCTTTTGCACGCACACTGGTGCCTGCTAAAATGAGGGCACTGACAAAGGCAAAACTGGTGCCTTGAATAGCCACAAGACCGCTACCCACGGGACCGATTTTCTTTGTTTGAATAAAGGTGCCAATCCCGGAAACCAGCAGCGCCATACTGACTAAGAAAGGGATTTGTGCGGTAAGATCCAACGCCCCGGCAATGATTAAGGTTGGCGTGACCACACCGACGAAGCTTGCCAATACGTGTTGAAACGCGGCGGTGGTACTTTTGAGTATACCGGGCTTGTCATTGAGTCCGTAAAGTAATTCTGTTTGTTCAGACATCAGTTACTCGCTTTGTTTTTGCCACATAAAGGTTTATCAAACCGGCAGATAAACCGGTGTAGTTCAGGCATAGGCCCATCAAAACTGGCATTAGGAGCAAGGGCTTCGAAGGCATCCAGTTTGTTTTTCAGTGCTGCTAAATGTTGCTGCTTTTCTTGTGTGGGTAAAAAGCTGTATGCAATGGCATTTTCTGCCAGCATGCGGAGTTCTTCCCAAGACAGGTTAAATTGGGTAACTGCAATATAAAATTCATCGGTTAGGGTCGAATCCCACATGCCCCTGTCGTCGGTGGATAGGGCTACGGGAATACCAAGGCGCAGATATTCCCCAAAGGGATGCTGTTGGTAGTTGTCGACGTATTCCAGCAATAAATTGGAAATCAGGTTGATCTCTATGAGGTAGGGGCCGTTTCGCATTAACAGCAGGGTGTCAGGATCGGTGATGGTGTTTATGCCATGGCCAATTCTGTCGGCGCCGAGCAGTAGGGTATTGCGTACATGTTGATTCGGTTCGTCCACTTCGCCAGCGTGGATCGCTAGGGGAATTTTAGGATAGGCGTGGCGAAGTTCTCGTAACACAGGTAGAAAACGTAAGGGGTGACCTTTGTCATTGTCTTCCCGACCGACAAAATTGATCCCCACATAACTATCTCGGTGGCTATCCACAAACTGATAAACCTGTCTTAAGGTTTCCTCGGCGTTGGGTAAAAAACGCAAAATAGCGTACTGAAATTTTACCGTCACGCCGGTGGCTTTTCCTTCTTCGCTATTAATGGCCTGACGCAAGATAGACAGTGCTTCATCAGCACTAAAGGCATTGCCGTCAGGTTTAACCATATGGTGTACATTGACCTGGGTTTCGAGGTAGGAGACGTTTTCTTCGGCGTAGGCCTGCATATTTTTGACCAGTAACTGGCCAGTTAAATAAGGGTTAGCTGTTAATTCGTTTAATCGTTGCCAGTGTTGCTGGAAAAATACGTCTCGTCCTTCGCCGGCTTTATCTAAGCGTAAACTATTTAAAAAGCTTGTTTTTTGCGATTCAGAGAGACGGGAAAGGGCGGTATAGCCCGCTTTTTGGCAATCAGGCAGTGCGTTATAGGTGGATGCCTGTATGGTTCTGAACAACAGAAAGGGAGATTGGGGGCTATAGGCATCAGTTTCCAGTCCATCACATAAGGTCAAATGGGTGCGGGTGTAATAGGTGTATCCACCATTTAAATGGGTGTCGGTGGCTAATTCCCACCACCATTCACTGAATGCTGATCCGGTCAGGTGATGGTGGAGATCGCCCCCTTTAGGCAAAGCGTGGAGAAAATTGTAGATGGCTTGCGGTGACGCGGTTTGCTTAAAGGTACGAAACCAGCTCGTCATATCAGACGCCTGACTGGTCAAAGAAAAGGTTAAAAGTAATAAGGGTAGAACAGCGCGTAAAGACAAATCGGATTCACTGATATTGGTAACGAGAATACCAGTGTTAAAGCAAAATTATGACCACTTAGTCAACATTCGGATCTAAATATAAATGACTGAATAAAAACAGATTATTTCTTTTATTTTAAAGCTGGATAGCGGCACTAGGACGTTGCGGGATAGATGCTGCACCTTTATGGTGATATTGCCCAATAACGGTGAGCGGCTGTCGCAGAAAAAGACGGTATGGGTGAAATCTCTACGACAGCGGCATTGATGATATAAGTGCGGTTTTCAGGGCTAACTGAAAGTGACGTGATCCGGTAAGGTGACAAATATGGAGTGTCTGACTTCGTTGTACATGGCGCGGCTACAATGGCCTTCCCCTTCCGTATCTTCAAGCAGCAATACATCTCCGGCTCCAAACACATGGCGTTCGTTAGTGGACACGGTGAACTCGGCACGACCTTTTAAAATAAACAGTAATTGTCGAGCAGGGGCCGGATGCCATTTAAAATCGTAGTCTGCCGGGGTTTCTCTGAATATCACAGTGCCGGCGTCAAACCGTTCTGAAAGCAGGCCTATGGGGCCGCCGTCACTTAGTGGGATGTCCACTTCGCCAAAATGACTTTTTCCTTCATCGTCGTGATAGATCCGTTTTATTTTCACTATTACCTCCGGTGGTTATTTAGCAAGATGGTTAATCGTTGCGTGCAATGCTGCCAGCGCCACAGCCACATCTTCTGTTTTAATGGCTTCAGCGGGATGGTGACTGATCCCTCGGTCGCAACGCAAAAACATCATGGCAACAGGGCATAACGCCGCCATGGCCATGGCATCGTGTCCCGCGCCTGATAGTAGCGTGTAGGCAGGAATTCCGCATTCATTTATGGCCGTTTTTAGTATGCTTTGTAAACGATGATCACATTGCACCGCAGGGGCTTCGTGGGTCTGTTTTATATCTAAAGAAACATTCCTGCGCGTCGCTATCTGTTTGATACGATGCATGATTTGTTCCATTGCAGCATCGCGCTGGGAATTATTTTCACTGCGTATATCCAGTGAAAAGCGGGTTACCCCTGAGATAACATTGACCCCGTTGGGTTTGTTCTCAATTTTTCCTACTGTGGCTACCACATTATGCTCAATTGCCACTTGTTCCACTGCGAGGTTCATTTCGCTGCTGGTGGCGAGGGCGTCCTGTCGCATGGTCATCGGTACGGTGCCAGCATGACCGGCCATACCGGTCACGGTGATCTCGAAACGTCGTGCGCCGGCAATGGCACTGACCACACCTACAGGCAGGCGTTCATGTTCTAAAACCGGCCCTTGTTCGATATGAAGTTCCAGATATCCGAGTACTTGGGTGTCGGTGATCGCGGCATCGTTGACTTTTTCGTAGGCCAAGCCGAACTGTTCCAGGGCATCGGGCAAGCTCATCCCTGTCTCATCTTTCATTTTGGCCCATGACTCGGGCCATTGGCCTGTAAGGGCTTTACTGCCTAACAGGGTTGAGCCAAAGCGGGTGCCTTCTTCGTCACCAAAACCCACAATATCCAAATGAAAGGGTAAGGGGGTGCGGGTTCCTTTCAGCACATGAATTAGTGAGATGGGGGCAACCACACCTAACATACCGTCGTATTTACCACCGTTTGGCACCGTGTCTAAGTGACTTCCCATAATAAAACGGGGAGCATCAGGATCGAGACATTCATAACGCCCCCACAGGTTGCCAGCTTCATCTTGCCAAGTCACCATGCCGGCATCGCCCATCCAGCCAGCGACTAAACGATTGGCTTGATGATGTTCAGGCGTTAGGTAGCGGCGATCCAGATAATCAGGATGCTGACTGATGTTGCCCAACTCTTCAAGCCTAGCCATCACAAGTTGAGCAAGGGTGTTGAAATCAATCATGGTTTTGAACCGCGTACACATCCATGGCGGCATCCACCGCTTCACCCTGAGGCAAAGACATCCCCGCACGGCGTAGTGCCGTCTCTAATGATTGAAGGGTATGTAATACCGCATCTTGTCTGGCGTTATAGCCCATGGTACCAATACGCCAAATACGACCTTTAAGTGGTCCAAAGCTGGTACCAATTTCAATATTAAACCGGTTAAGTAGGGTATGGCGGATGGCCTCGCCGTCAACCTGAGCAGGAATTTCAACGCCCACTACGTTTGTCATTTTATGGCGTAAATCCCCAAAGGGCGTCAGCGACATCGCTTGAATGCCAGCGAGCATGGCATCACCGGCTAATTGGTGACGCTGGATCACTTGCTGTTGACCTTCTTCAAGGAGGGTAACGGCACATTCTCTGGCACAAAAAAGCATGGAAGCGGCTTCAGTATGGTGGTTTAACCGTTCCTCGCCCCAGTAATCCATAATCATGGGTAAATCGAAATAATTTGAGCGGATCCTGCTGCCTGCTGAATCTTGATGATGGGCATCGCGAATACCTGCTTCAACATGATGGCGACGACGCACGCAATGGACATATTTTTCACTGAGTGTAACAGGCGCGCTGCCGCTGGGGCCGCCGAGGCATTTTTGTAAACCGGCGGAAACTGCGTCCAAGCCCCATGTGTCGGCTTCAAAAGGGTTGCCGCCAATGGATGCGGTGGCATCGGAGTAAAAAAGTACGTCGTGACGGCGACAAATTTCCCCTAATTCGGCCAGTGGTTGTAGCATGGTGGTAGAGGTATCACCCTGTACGATGGCCAAGACCTTGGGTTTGATTTTTACGATGGCCGCTTCTATTTGTTCCGGTTCAAAGACTTCTCCCCAAGGCACTTCGATGGTGTGTACATCGGCGTCCGCACGCTGGGCAATTTCCGCAAGGAGGTGACCAAAGCGTCCAAAAACCGGCACCAGTACTTTATCGCCCGGTTCAATACAGGAGACCAATACCGCTTCGATACCGGCCCGGGAGGTGCCATCAACGAGAAATGTTTGTTTGTTCTGTGTATTAAAAACATTGCGATAAAGGGCCATGACTTCATTCATGTAATCGGTCATCACAGGATCATATTGTCCTACCAACTGCGTTGACATGGCCTGCAATACGCGGGGATAGCAGTTAATTGGGCCTGGGCCCATTAAAAGACGAGGAGGAAGGGTTAAAGGTTTCATGTTTATTCCTAGATAATAGACTGCGCCAACATGCGCAAACCGGTGATAATGAGCACAACGGCGAAGACTTTTTTCAACATCGCGGCATTCAGTCGGTTTGCGATAGAAGCGCCAATGGGCGCAAAAATAACGGTAAGGGGAACAATGCACACAAATCCCAGCATGTTTACTAACCCGAAGGTGGCGTAAGGGGCATCCACCGGACGCTGGCCAAGGATTAACATGGTTAATGCGGCAGGCAGAGAAATGATAAGCCCAACCGCTGCGGCCGTGCCAACGGCGCGGTGTGCCGGGTAGTTACAAAATGTGAGAGTGGGAACCGTAAGGGTGCCGCCGCCAATACCCACCATACTACTGAAAAATCCAATACAGGTGGCCATCACGCCTTGACCAGGCTTGCTGGGCAGGGTGGATGCAATGGCCGGTTTTTTGCTCACCAGCATATTACAAGCAGAGAGTGTGGCGATAATACCAAACAATAGGGTTAGCCATTTACCTTCGACTTGGGTGACCAAAAAACTGCCTAGTAGCACACCGAGTAAAATAAACGGGGCCCAGAACTTCAATAGGGCGAAATCCACATTCCCTTTTTTATTGTGGGCCATAATGGAACTGACGGAAGTCGGAACAATGGTTGCTAATGATGTTGCCGTGGCGACTACCATGGCGGTATTGGCACTGATGCCGAGGGCTTGGAACAGGAAAAAGAGGATCGGCACAATCACTATGCCGCCGCCAACGCCTAATAAGCCGGCTAAAATGCCCGCAAACACGCCGGTTCCCATCATGGCTAAAATTATACCTATGTTCTCTGTAATAAAGGCCATTATTTCCCTTCTCCTATTACTGCATTTTCGGGGTATCCTATTATGGCCTTGCCATCACTTCTTGGATCGGTGGCGGCACTGACTTCTCCGCTAGCGTGAACCACTGCACCGGCATGTCCCATCAGTTCGTTGCAGGCATCTACCACCACCAGATCATGGCCTTTGTGTTGCAAGCCTTGACCCACATAATCGTGTAAATCCCGTTCAACTTTTAGGTTATGACTGACATCCCCCCAGGTGCGACCGAGTAGCCATCTGCCCAGTGCAATGGATTTATCCAGGGGCTGATTGTGATACACATGACGAGCAAAAAGCGCTGCCTGAGTTTGTGGCTGACCTTCACCACCCATGGTGCCATAGCTGATGCGTCTGCCATCGTGTAATTCCGCGAAGGCAGGATTAAGGGTATGGAAAGGCGTTAATCCCGGTTGCAGATATTGATTATTTGCTGGATCGAGTGAAAAAGAGGTGCCTCGGTTATTCCACACAATTCCCGTCGAAGGGCTGACGATACCGCTGCCAAACTCCCAATACAAAGACTGGATATAACTTACCATTCGTCCTTCGGCATCACAGGCGCCCATCCAAATGGTATCGCCGTGAGCAGCGGGTTGAGGCCATGGCATGGCGTGTTCAAGATCTACCGCGGCGGCCATTTTCTCTAAACTGCTTTCGGTTAGCAGTTGTTGAAGATCGGTTTTGAGACGACTGGGGTCAGTGACAAATCGATTACGTTTTAAAAAGGCTTGTTTGGTACATTCTATTAACAGGTGCACCATGTCCGTATCACTACTGCCTTGTTGCCAGACTTTGTCGTAAAGGGCCAAAATAAGCAAAGAGGCGATCCCTTGAGTGGGCGCGGGAAGGTTATACAAGGTGCCTTTACTGGTGGTAACCGATAGGGGGGTAACAATACGGGCTTGATAATCGTTGAAGTCTTTTCGGCAAAGGGGGGAACCGGCAGCGGCTAAATCTGCAGCCAGTTTATCTGCTGTTTCGCCTAAATAAAAATCCGCTAAGCCCGCATTGGCCAGATGTTTCAATGTGGCCGCCAGTGCCGGAAGTTTTACCACTTTCCCTTTTTTAAGGGGCTTTTCTTTAATTAAAAATTGCTCAAACCCTGGCCCTTTATGCAAATCATCGAAGGTTTTAAAGCTGGCATCGCTGAGGCTTTGGGTCACTTCAATGCCCCAAGTCGCCTGATTAATTGCGGTATCCAGCAAGGTCGTTAAGGGCAGAGGGTTTTGCCAAGAAGCACTGATTTTCAAAGCCTCAATCCAACCGGCAACGGCGCCAGCCATGGTCAGCGCGGCTTTACCGCCGCGGCTAGGTATGGCTTCGTTATTGGCATAAAAATCCGGGGTAGCCTTAATGCCGGCCACACCCGCGGCATTGATGCCTACAGGAGCCTTGCCCGGCTCACTGATGAGCCAAAATCCATCGCCCCCTAATCCATTCATATGGGGGTATTCCACGGCAATGGACGCCGCGGCGGCCACCATGGCTTCTATGGCTGTTCCGCCTTTCTCTAAAATAGCATTACCCACTTGAGATGCGGCGTAATGAGGGGCGGTAAAACCAATCATATTATTTTTTTTCATTGGTTAGCTGTTCCTAAATATTCTGCAGTGCGCAGCAACAATTTGTCGCTTCCTTTGGGGCCGATTAATGAGACTCCACAAGGTGCATGATGCAATAAATGGGTAGGCAAGTGTAATTGTGGGCAACCACTTAATCCGGCCAATGCTGTTAAAGACAGTAAACGGTTTCGGTAGTCGGCTAATTCATTTGCCGGGGTTGCGATCAACGGACTGATGCCTGGTGTTGTGGGTAGCACCAGTATTCTTTCACCCACTAACGCAGAAAACCAGTGTACAAATGCAGTTCGCTGATCTTGGGCGGTTTGAATTTGTTGATAAGTATAGCTGGCACACCCTTGTAAACGTTGATCAATGTCTACGGCGATGTGAGGGCGACTGGTGCGGATCCAATGCCCGTGTTGTTGCCAGATTTCCGCGCCCTGAAGAATACGAAATGTGTCGTTTAGCTGCCATTTTTGGGTATCGATTTCTATCGGTGAGGCAAATTCAAGTGCACTATTTTGCTGCCATTGACCCAGCATTTCACGTAATGCTGTGGCATGGGCAGCCTCGTCGATAAGGTTGTCCACCACACACAAGGGTAACAAGGTGTGCGATGAACTGTCAGGGAGCAGACAATCCATGACTTTACTTAAGGTGGCCAAATCCCGGGTGAGGGCACCGACGGTGTCAAAAGAGGGCGCCAAAGGCACCATGTTGTCGGTGCTGATGAGCCCATGGGTAGGACGTAGTCCAAATAAACCTTGATAACTGGCGGGTACACGAATGGATCCGCCTGTGTCTGTGCCCAATCCTATATCGGCCAGTCCCATGGATACAGCCACCGCAGAGCCTGAACTGGAACCTCCAGGGAGGCGGGTGGGCGCTTTCGGATTGATAGGCGTACCATAATGGATATTTTGACCATTAAGACTGTAGGCAATTTCATCGGTAATGGTTTTACCCACGAACTGGGCGCCATTATTTAGCAATCTTGTGACCGCTGGCGCTGTTTGCTGGGGAATCGGATGACTTTTCAGCCAGTCAGGATTACCCGCAGACGTGGGGAGGCCGGCGATGTGAAATAGATCTTTCACTGCCAGGCGCAGGCCGTTTAACGGCGAATTGGCTGACGTAGCGGGACATTCATCCAGCCAGTCTGGCTTTGTGGGCAAAGCCATAAATGGGTTATTTGTGGTATTCACAATAGGAAACTTTCGATATGAAGTTCCTTCATGAAACAATTGTTTCATGTATATGTCAAGTGAAACGAATAATTTGATGGGCAACTTAAGTAATTAGAATACCGAGCATTTATGTTATGAATTTGTAAACGGGTGATGCATTACAGTAGGGTGGTTTTTTAAACAATACGGTGGGGTAGACTCATGGCATTACGTAAAGGGTTCAAAGTACTGTTGGAAGAAGCGGAAAAACGGGTGACGGCGCTCACTCCCCAGATGGCCAACGATGCGGTTTACGATGCCAATGTGGTATTGGTGGATCTGCGGGACGTCAGAGAGCTGGAAAGAGAAGGCCTCATCCCAGGTGCCATTCATGCACCCAGGGGCATGTTAGAATTTTGGGTTGATCCCCAAAGCCCCTATTTTAAACCCGTTTTCGGTGGCGGTAAGCGTTTTGTCTTGTATTGTCAGTCGGGTTGGCGCTCAGCGTTAGCGGCAGCAACATTAATGGATATGGGCTTTGATGACGTTGTTCATCTGGCGGGGGGATTCAATGCGTGGAAAGAAGCGGCGTTACCCGTGGAACCTTATCAGCGTTAATGCCTTGTATTAGCGGTTACCACGTTCCCTCAAGTAGCGCTTTTCTTCCTCCGTTGAATTTCGGCCAAGGATTTCGTTACGTGTGGGGTAACGGCCAAATCGTAATAGCAAATCCCGATGCTCAATTTCATGGCGAAATTGGGCTTCCAATCCGTCCACGTTAAACAATTCCAGCGCAGTGTCGTGAATGACCAGCGATTCCGAGTGCATAAATGGCATAAAAAGAAAGGCTTTTTGAGTATTGGTTAATGTGCTGTCCACTTCCAGTCGTAATGCTTCTTGTGCAAGGGCTAGCGCCATGTTGTCACAGGCAAATGCACGGGGATCATTACGGTAAATGTTGCGGGAGAATTGATCCAATACAATGATTTCCGCCAAACGACCTTGTGGCGTTACTCGCCAAGGCCATAATTCAGCCTGTGCGGCCGCCGCGTGTGTCCTTTTGAAACGGGAACGAATAAGATTATCCAGTCCTTCATCTACATTAAACCATTGCTCTTCGTCTAATTCTGTAAACCAGAATGCCAGTACACTTGAGGCCTCTTCAAGAGGGATAATAAATTGTTGCATAACGCTCCTATGGATCACTTTCAGTTGCCGATAGTGTCGGCAGCAGGTTGCTCAGTGAGTTTACCATACTGTCATAAAGCTCAAAAAATAATCGATAAACGTGAGTCTTTAATTTCCAGCTTTTTATTATTAATTGTAAGACCTTATAGAAGAATTAAGGTTCCAGTTCTTCTAAGTCGTCATACATTTTAGAGATATAGGCGGCACGGTTAGCTGCTTTATCGCCTAATCTTTCAAATACTTTATTGGCGAGAAAAGAGATCAAACTCATTGGCGCGGCATAACTGTCAAAAGCGAGGGTTTGGCCAGGATGACAGACCAGAAGATGATCCACTTTCTGGTTGTATATCTGACCGGTGGGATCGGTAATGAGGATCGTTGTATGATTTTGCAAAACGCTGATTATGCGTTTAAATAACTTAGTTCGACGTCTAAAACCCAGTAAAACCACCACTTCGTTTGACGGAATATCCACCAGATCTTCGCCCAGAGTTTGACCGGGTTGTGGCAACAGCCTTACGGTACTTCTGACTTGTTTAAGTTGTTGGCGAAAGTGAAGGGCTAAGGGATAGGCATTGCGGTAACCAATTAACGTAATACGTTCAGAATGGGCCAGAAGCTCCACCACATCATTGACCGCAGAGGTTTTTAATCCTTCATAGGTTAACGACATGTTGCGTAATTCCTTTTGGAAATGATCCACCTCTTGGTCATCAAGTGCCACCGGCAAGCCCTTTTCACGCATGGCTAAAATGGTGTCTTTGGCATCCTGATGGGAAGTAAAACCCAGTTGGCGAAAAAAACGACTTACTGTGGCTTTAGATGTGTGTGTGGTTTTGGCAATTTCCGCCGTGGATTGACTTACAATGGCAATGGGGTGTTGCTGAAGATAATTGGCAATTTGACGCGCAGAAGGAGGCAAGGAAGGGTAGTGCTGTTCAATTAACCCTAATAAATCATTACGCATAGCCATATCCGTTACTCTTTAGATGTCCTGACACAAAGGTAAAGGAATTCTACCCATCTGCCAACTTTCTGCTAGGGGTAGGCGCAATTATTCGCTTTTTTTCGGTGATAGATTGCAGCGCTTTAAGGTGTGTTGCCATAGGGTAATATGGGCATTGATGGCCTGCTGATAGGCGGCAAAATCCTCTTGGGTATTCACTTTAAGGTAGGCTTTAAATTTGGGCGCAAGATAAGGGGAAGACAACAAGGTGTCCCATACAGGTTCAAGTTGGTAATGATACTGATTGAGGACGCTGGCCACCGGTTGGATCTTTTCAATAAAAAAAAGATAGAACACATTTCTTACAATTTCCGCCTGTTCAGAGGGGTGGCCATCCGGACAAGAGAGTGCGGCGAGGGGACCGCGAAGTTGGTGGGTTAATGAGGTTAGGGTTTGTGTCAGCAAACGTTGGGTTCGCCATAGTTTAGCGGGTAGCCGGGCTGAAGAAATAATTTTTAGTTGCTCATTTAACGTTGCCAGCGGGAATTTTTCGTTATCGGCGGGCAGTGGCGCATCAGGTAACGCGGATAAATAGGACAAGGCGGTGATGCTGGCAGTGGCATCCTGATTATTTTGCGCCGCTAACAGGTGGGGGCTTTGGGAAAACCCATGGCGAGTTTCCTCACTAAGTTGCATAAGGTTAGCCCATAATCCATGACGTTGACTTAACTTTTGTTGATGCCATTTTCCTATTTGTGCTGCCAAATCCGGATTGTCCTTAGCAAGCTGTTTAGCGCACGTGTTTAGTGCTACCAGCACGTTGGTTTCATAGGCCCAGCGGGCGGCTTCTTGCTGAAGTTTACCTAATCCCGTATTTCGTTCTGCCACCAGGGTGGATAGTTGGCACGGACGCAGGGCATAGAAATCGGTAAGATCAATGCTAATGCTATCGAGGCGATTAATCAGGTCTTCCCGCGGGGGATAAGGTCTCGGAGGGGGTGGTGAGGGAAGAGACAAGGGCGTATCAAGCACCCGGGACAACCGATTTGCGTATTCGTGTACATCGTCATCAAGTGTGGATGAAAAAATACAGCCGCCCAAACCTACTAGAATGGCAAACAAAAACAATCTGACTAGCATCATCGGGGTCTTTGCCACAATTGACCGTAACAAAGAAAAGTGCTGTAAAGGTTCCACGCAACCATGCCTTACCTGTTTAATTTAACCCAGCTGGTTTGTATTATATTATACCCATCTGCTAATAGAGCGTTGCACACTGAGCGTAAGCCGTTATAATCGCTGTTCTTTAACAGGTGCAAGTAGGCATCTGTATTTATTTAGCTCAACCTGATGGGGTTGAATTTAACATTTTATCGCAAGTGGCGCAGAGTAGGCGTCACCACTGTAAGGACAATTCATGCCTGTAATTACCCTTCCTGACGGAAGCCAACGTGCTTTCGATTCTGCCGTTTCTGTTCTTGATGTCGCCGCTGATATCGGCCCGGGTTTAGCAAAAGCCACCATCGCCGGTCGCGTGAACGGAGAGTTGGTAGATGCCTGTGATCCCATTGAACGAGATGCATCGTTACAAATCATCACCGCCAAAGACACCGATGGGCTGGAGATTATCCGTCATAGCTGTGCTCACTTAATTGGGCATGCTATCAAACAACTTTGGCCTGATGCAAAAATGGCCATTGGACCGGTTATCGACAACGGCTTTTACTACGATGTGGATATGGAGCACAGTCTTACTCAGGAAGATTTGCAGAAGCTGGAAAAGCGCATGCTGGAGCTGGCGAAGACCAATTACGGTGTGGTGAAGAAAAAAGTCAGTTGGCAAGAGGCCCGGGATACCTTTGAGGCCCGAGGCGAAACATACAAAATGGAAATTCTGGATGAGAATATTCCTAAAGACTCTCAGCCAGGTTTATATCATCACGAAGAATATATTGATATGTGCCGGGGACCACACGTCCCAAATATGAAGTTCTGTCATCACTTCAAACTGATGAAGGTGGCGGGTGCTTATTGGCGTGGGAACAGCGACAATAAAATGCTGCAACGTATTTACGGCACTGCATGGGCAGACAAAAAGCAGTTAAAAGCGTATTTACAACGTTTAGAAGAAGCCGAAAAACGGGATCACCGTAAAATCGGTAAAGCGTTAGATTTGTTCCACTTCCAAGACGAAGCGCCGGGTATGGTGTTTTGGCACAACGATGGTTGGTCTATCTACACAGAATTAGAAAAGTTTATCCGTGGCAAATTGCGTGAGTACGATTACGGCGAAGTAAAAGGGCCATTAATGATGGACCGCTCGTTGTGGGAAAAATCCGGTCACTGGGATAAATTTGGCGATGCCATGTTCACTACGGAATCAGAAAAACGTGAATATGCGATTAAACCCATGAACTGCCCTGGTCACGTTCAGATATTTAACCAAGGCTTAAAGTCATACCGTGACCTTCCGTTACGTATGGCGGAGTTTGGTTGTTGTCACCGTAATGAACCGTCAGGCGGCTTACACGGCTTAATGCGCGTACGTGGATTTACCCAAGACGATGCACACGTGTTTTGTACTGAAGAACAAATACTCGACGAAGTGGGTAGTTGTATCGACATGGTATACGATGCATACAATACCTTTGGTTTTGAAAAAATCGTGGTGAAACTTTCCACTCGCCCAGAAAAACGGGTAGGTAGCGACGAAATTTGGGACAAAGCTGAAAAAGCTTTGGCCGACGCGCTGGAAAGTAAAAATATTGATTTTCAGTATTTACCGGGTGAAGGGGCGTTCTACGGCCCGAAAATCGAATTTACCTTACATGACTGTTTGGATCGTGCATGGCAATGCGGCACGG
Source organism: Alteromonas sp. 14N.309.X.WAT.G.H12 (assembly GCF_036697315.1). Taxonomy (NCBI): domain Bacteria; kingdom Pseudomonadati; phylum Pseudomonadota; class Gammaproteobacteria; order Alteromonadales; family Alteromonadaceae; genus Alteromonas; species Alteromonas sp. 14N.309.X.WAT.G.H12. The sequence goes on along the minus strand of NZ_JBAHZB010000019.1, from coordinate 19,706 downwards.
TGCAGCTCGATTTCTCTATGCCTGGACGCTTAGGCTCTACTTATGTGGCCGAAGACGGTGAACGTAAAGTTCCGGTGATGATTCACCGCGCCATATTAGGGTCCATTGAGCGCTTTATTGGCATCTTGACTGAAGAGTTTGCAGGCTTCTTCCCCCTTTGGTTGGCACCTCAACAGGTTGTGGTGATGAATATCACCGATAATCAGGCCGATTATGTCAGTCAAACTGTTAAAAAATTGCAAAAAAGTGGATTTAGAGCAAAGTCTGACTTGAGAAATGAGAAGATAGGCTTTAAAATCCGCGAGCACACGTTAAAGCGTGTCCCTTATATGTTAGTTTGTGGCGATAAAGAAGTTGAATCTGGCCAAGTGGCAGTACGTTCTCGCCGAGGTGAAGACCTTGGCTCAATGTCTTTAGATGCATTTATTGAACTAGCGCAAAAGGAAATTGCAGAGAAAACCATCAAGTAGTGGTATACTCAGCAACTTATTCTAATACCTGTCTGCATGAGAAACAGGCAGGTGTTCGTTATTAATTTTTGGAGGAATAGCACATTAAAGGCGCTAATAATAAGGCTCAGGGCGACAAAGCCCGCATTAATGATGAAATCCGTGCTCGCGAAGTACGTCTTATCGGCAAAGAAGGTGAGCAGGTTGGTATCGTTTCCCTAGCGGAGGCAATGCAGACAGCAGCAGAAGCAAGTCTCGATCTGGTAGAAATTAGTCCTAATGCTGAGCCGCCGGTCTGTAAAGTGATGGACTACGGCAAGTTCCTCTTTGAAAAAAGTAAAGCTCAAAAAGAGCAAAAGAAAAAGCAAAAGCAAATTCAGGTCAAGGAGATTAAATTTCGCCCTGGCACTGATGAAGGCGATTACCAGGTAAAACTGCGCAACCTGCGTCGCTTTCTAGAAAGTGGGGATAAGGCCAAAGTAACCATCCGTTTTCGCGGACGTGAAATGGCCCACCAAGAGATCGGTATTGAATTACTAAACCGTGTTAAAACGGAATTAGAAGACATTGCCACGTGTGAGTCTTTTCCACGCCGTGTGGAAGGCCGCCAGATGATCATGGTGCTTGCCCCAATCAAGAGGTAGTAGTGGTCTAAAGTTTTCAAAGAATCTGCACCTTTGAAACACCCTGCTGCAAACATTAGCCGATGAACAGTGCTGCACACTGAACGTCGATATTAAACAATGCGGAGTTTTAGCAATGCCTAAAATGAAAACTGTAAGCGGTGCCGCCAAACGTTTTAAGAAAACGGGTTCTGGCCGCTTTAAAAGCAAGCAGTCTCACTTACGTCACATTTTGACGAAGAAGAGTACTAAGCGTAAACGTCACTTACGTGGCAAAAAACTGGTTCATGATTCTGACACCAAATTGGTTCAGCGCATGTTGCCATACGTTTAAGACTTAGGAGACTGATTAATGGCTAGAGTAAAACGCGGCACAATCGCACGTGCTCGTCACAAAAAAGTCCTCAAGCAGGCAAAAGGTTATTACGGTGCTCGCTCACGTGTTTATCGCGTAGCGGTACAAGCCGTAACAAAAGCTGGTCAATATGCATATCGTGACCGTCGTCAGCGTAAGCGTCAATTCCGTCAATTATGGATTGCACGTATTAATGCTGCTGCGCGTCAAAATGGCATGTCTTACAGCCGTTTTATTAACGGTCTGAAGAAAGCGTCTGTTGAAATTGATCGTAAGATCCTTGCCGACATCGCAGTACATGACAAGGTAGCATTCAGCGCATTAGTCGACGCGGCTAAAGGCGCATTAGCTTAATTTTTTAACAAATTAAGTTTAAGTTCTTTCGGGAAACGGCGAGCAGGATGCTCGCCGTTTTTCGTTCTAACAGAGCATAAAACCCTTATTCCTTCTAAAACATCTTATTGCCCCATTCAACGGCAGTTGAGCATCCCTTCCATAGTATGGAATATTTCTATGGTGTGGTTAAATTTATGCCATCGCTCATAAATATATCGTCATAGAAGAGTCCGCCGTTACCGTAGGGTTTATCTGCTGGCCCCGTATTGCAGTTTGCCAGAAAATACATCAGCGGCCGTGCCCGTTTCATCCTAAAATCAGCGTGATGATAGACTTGTGTTTGCTGGGGAAATTCCCCCCCTTTAATGAAAACATCATACACCTGCCCACCCTGAGCGGCCGGCGCATTATTTACCACATACCATATCTCATACCAGATCCCCACCGTGAGGGGGGCAGCCACATCACCTGTGTGGGGATTTATGACTTTTGCGTACTGCCGGTATTTATTGTCACTGTCTACCTTCACCATCAAGGTGCCATCATTTTTATACCCATCAGATTCACTTTTATCGGTGATGCGCAGTGTCGCTTCAAAGGCATCATAGCCTTGCTTGATGATTTCTTCTGGCGTGAGGTTCGCTAACCCAAAAGCATGGTTATTGGGAAAGGCCTCAACCTGGATTCGTGTATAGAATGTGGCGGTTTCACCCACCTTGACTGCCTGGGGAAGGGCTTTAAACGTTAAGGCTTTACGGTTGCCCACCACGCCGTCTTTCGCGGGCTTTTTTAGTAAAACTTGATTGTTGTCCTGACGCACCAATTGGGTAATTTGGGGGTGGGGAACAAAAGGCTGGGTGTGGTTTTGGGGATCTTCTTGATACCAACCCTGCAATGGGGCTTGTTCGAAGGTGTCGATAGCTAACCATTTTTTCGCAGGTAAACTCACTGCGCAGGAAATGGGCATGATGACGAACAAAAGGATCGTAACGTTGCGCATAACAAGGGGCCTTTTTTAACGCGGCAAGATGGATAGAAAAATGACATAGGAGCCGTAAGATGGCAACAAGATTAAAAATTAGCTAAAAAGTAGAAGAAAATAGGTCAATATCAGGGATATAAGGTAGCCCTCATTGCGGTCAGTCGTGTAAACTATCGCCTTTATTTCAGGCTAGCCAGCGGGAATAAATGTGGTTGTTATCTTGCTGGCCATGCAGTCATCATGTCAATTGAGGAAAACATGGAGCTTGACGCTATTATCAATCAGGCCAAGGGCCAGATTGACGCTGCACAAGATGTAGCGACTCTCGACCAGGTCAGAGTAGAATTCATGGGTAAGAAGGGCAGGCTAACCGACTTATTAAAAGGGTTAGGAAAGCTGTCTGCAGAGGAACGTCCTGCAGCGGGCCAGAAGATTAATCAGGCGAAGCAGCAAATTCAGCAGCTTATCGGTGCCAAAGGGGATGCGCTACGTGCTGCAGAACTTAACGCCAAGCTCGCAGAAGAAGCCGTTGATGTCTCTTTGCCCGGGCGAGGGGAATTACCAGGCAATTTGCATCCGGTTACCCGCACAATTCATCGCATTGAACAGTTCTTCGGCCAGCTTGGTTTTGTTTCTAAAACCGGTCCTGAAGTGGAAGACAGTTTTCACAACTTCGATGCGTTAAACATACCGGCAAATCATCCGGCTCGTGCTGATCATGATACCTTCTACTTTAACCCTGATGTGATGCTACGTACCCAGACCTCGGGCGTGCAAATTCGCACCATGGAAGTGGAAAAGCCGCCTTTGCGTATAATTTCGCCAGGGCGGGTTTATCGTAATGACTACGACCAAACCCACACCCCCATGTTTCATCAGGTCGAAGGGTTAATGGTTGATCGAAATGTCAGCTTTAGTGAACTTAAAGGCATACTTCACGATTTCCTTGAGCATTTTTTTGAAGAGTCTTTAGAAGTCCGTTTTCGTCCCTCTTATTTCCCCTTTACTGAACCCTCTGCTGAAGTAGATGTAAAACGCAAAGATGGGAAGTGGTTGGAAGTGTTAGGTTGCGGCATGGTGCATCCCAATGTACTTAAAGCGGTTAACATAGATCCTGAAGAATTTACTGGCTTTGCCTTTGGTATGGGCGTAGAGCGTCTTACCATGTTGCGCTACGGCGTTACGGATCTACGCGCATTTTTTGAAAACGACCTTCGTTTCTTAAAGCAGTTTAACTAAGGCAGGCAACGCAACAATGAAATTCAGTGAAAAATGGTTAAGAGAATGGGTTAACCCGCAAATTTCCACCGATGCGCTGTCTGAACAGTTGAGCATGGCCGGATTGGAAGTGGATGGTGTTGAGCCTGTAGCAGCAGAATTTACCGGTGTGGTAATTGGTGAGGTTGTGGCGTGTGAACAACATCCTAATGCCGACAAATTACGGGTAACGAAAATCAATGTGGGCGACGACGAACCACTTGATATCGTTTGTGGAGCACCGAATTGCCGTAAAGGCCTCAAGGTGGCGGTGGCCAAAGTGGGTGCCGTTTTACCCGGTAATTTTAAAATTAAAAAAGCCAAACTCCGTGGCGAACCTTCCTTCGGCATGCTGTGTAGTTTTTCAGAGCTCGGCATGGGCGAAGATCATAGCGGTATTATCGAATTACCCCAAGATGCGCCCATCGGAACCGATATTCGTCAATATCTAGACTTAGATGACAATATTATTGAGGTCGATTTAACACCTAACCGCGCCGATTGCCTTGGCATCCGCGGTCTTGCTCGTGAAGTGGGGGTGTTAAACAGTACCGATGTGACTGAACCGCAAGTGGCAGAGGTGGCAGCAACCATCGATGATAAGCTGGCGATTACTTTACATGCGCCGGATGCCTGTCCCCGTTATCTTGGTCGCGTTATCTGTAATGTAAACGTCAAAGCGCCATCGCCATTGTGGTTAAAAGAAAAGCTACGTCGCTGTGGAGTCCGTTCCATTGATCCTGTGGTGGATATCACAAATTATGTGCTGTTAGAGCTAGGACAGCCTCTCCACGCCTTTAATTTAGACTCCATTGACGGTGGAATTAACGTTCGTTTAGCCCATGAAGGTGAATCATTAACCTTATTAGATGAATCCACCGTGTCATTAAAAGACAATACCCTGGTGATTGCCGATGACAGCAAAGCACTGGCAATGGCGGGGATTTTTGGTGGTTTACATTCGGGCGTGACCACAGATACGCAACATATTTTACTGGAAAGCGCGTTTTTTAGTCGCGATGCGATCCAAGGACGGGCACGTCAGTATGGCTTGCATACCGACGCTTCTCATCGCTATGAGCGGGGCGTAGATCCTAATCTGCAGCATAAAGCCATGGCGCGGGCGACGGCATTGATCCTTGAAATTTGTGGCGGACAACCCGGTCCTGTGGTCGAAGCGGTGGATGACGAAGCATTACCTTCAGCGACTACAGTAACCTTGCGAAGAAGTCGGTTACAACGTGTACTGGGTATTGATATTGATCCGGCCAAGGTTCGGGATATACTTACCCGCCTTGGACTAGACGTGTCCGAAAGCGATGATACCTGGACCGCCAAGGTACCGAGTTACCGCTTTGATATTGCCATTGAAGAAGATCTCATCGAGGAAGTGGCACGGGTATATGGTTACAACAATATCCCCAACGAAGCACCAAAAGGTCGCCTGACCATGTTAGAGAGTCAGGAAAGTTGTATTCCTGTTGGCACCTTTAAGCATGCGTTGAATGCCAAAGGCTATGTTGAAGCCATTACCTATTCCTTTGTGGATCCTAAAATTCAAGGGGCATTATTTCCTGAGCAGGCGAGCATGACCTTACCGCATCCTATTTCTGCGGATATGTCGGTGATGCGAGTCAGTTTATGGCCGGGATTACTTGGTGCAACGGCTCATAACCAGAAGCGTCAACAAAGCCGGGTACGCTTGTATGAAACGGGTTTACGCTTTATTCCCGACAGCGATTCGCCTAATGGCGTTCGCCAAGAATCTGTGATTGCAGGCGTGATTGCCGGTAAACGGGATGAAGAAAGTTGGTTAACCGAAGATAATAATGTTGACTTCTTTGATATTAAAGGAGATGTTGAGGCTATACTTGCTTTAACTGCATCTGAACAGTCGGTAGAATTTGTTGCAACGTCACACTCAGCGCTTCATCCTGGGATGGCAGCAGAAGTTCGTTTACATAACAATACCATCGGTTATGTGGGCGCGGTTCATCCTCAGTTTAATAAGCAATTGGGTGTTAATGGGCGAGTTTTTGTCTTTGAGCTTGATCTTAAAGCAATTTCTTCTCGTAATTTGCCTGAAGCTTGTGCTGTTTCCAAGTTCCCGGCGAACCGCCGAGATATAGCGATAACAGTTAAAGAAGAGTTGTCTGTGGGCTCAATTATTTCTTTTATCGAAAAAATTGGCGTAAATCAACTAGTTGCACTAAACTTGTTCGATGTGTACAAAGGAAAAGGTGTGGAACCAGGCTTTAAGAGCCTAGCACTGTCACTTGTACTACAGGATCCCGAGAAAACATTGGAAGAAGCTGAAATTCAACAAGCAGTGGATACCGTTGTTAAAGGGTTGGAACGTGAGTTTGGGGCAGCGTTAAGAGAGTAGATTATGGCATTGACCAAAGCCGAAATGGCTGAACACTTATTCGAAAAACTGGGTATTAATAAAAAAGATGCTAAGGATTTGGTAGAAGCTTTCTTTGAAGAAATTAAAGAAGCATTAGAATCCGGTGAACAAGTGAAGTTGTCCGGTTTTGGTAATTTTGACCTGCGTGATAAAAACGAACGACCGGGGCGAAATCCTAAAACGGGTGAAGATATACCGATTAAAGCTCGGCGCGTGGTCACCTTCCGTCCCGGGCAAAAATTGAAAAGTAGAGTCGAGAACTCTAAACCACCAACAGAATAATTTTTCGGCCCTTTATCGCCGGAAAATAGCTAATCTGTCTGTTTGGTATCAAAAAAGGCAATGCCCTTTGTGTGTTGCCTTTTTGTCTATTCTGCCTGCCTGAAAAAGCAGTGTGCTTGTCTGTTCATGCCCTGACATATTTGCAAATGTCGGGTCTGTCACTTATCGTATCGTGTTCATTTCTTGGGTTTTTACGGAGCTGTAATGAAAAAAGCGGGAATCATCCTGACCTCGTTAGTGTGTCTAGTGGGTGGCTATCTTATTTATCTTTCCTATATTTCTTCGCATCACGAAGAAGAGGCCGTGGTGCCATTTACGGTGATGGATATTCTACATGCTACTGATCTTGAAAATGGTATCAAAGAAGCGGTTAAACAAGATAACGACCAAGCCATTAGCGACTGGTTGGAAAAAGCGGAAGATGTGGCCGAGCAAGTGGGGCTGCCCGACAGTGATTTGGACTACCTAAGATCATCTCAGGCGAAAAACTATGTCATTTTTAATGCCAAACGCCAATTATTTAATGAAGAATTTGAGCAGGCGTATTATGCCTTAGAAGGCATTGATGGCATAAAGCAGCGTTACCCTGAAGCCAAAGATCTGTTTGACAGAGCCGAGACGCTACTTAAAAAACGTGATCAAATTATTGAACAAATTGCCTTAACGCTATCGAACGGTCAGACGCCAGACGAAGAGGATTTGTCCGCTGCCAGAGCATTGTGGCAACAACGTTATCAAACTTTAGAGGCGCAGTAGGAATAACTACACCAAGGTCACAAATTGGGCGCGGGTGAGTTGTTGTAAATCGGTTGGCGCTATTTTTATTTCCAATCCCCGTCGGCCAGCACTCACATGCATGGCCGGCAGCGAGCTCGCCGATTCATCAATGAAGGTGCGTAAGGCTTTTTTCTGTCCTAATGGGCTGACTCCGCCCAGAATATAGCCACTGGATCGTTCCACGCGCTCAGGGCTGGCCATCGCCGCTTTTTTAACCCCTGCGGCTTTTGCCAGCGCTTTAATATTAAGCTTATTGTTTACCGGCACTAACCCCACCACCAATTCTTTGCTGTCCAGCTCTACGATGAGGGTTTTAAATACGGTGTTAGCATCAAGGCTGAGTTTTTCACTGGCTTCTAGCCCATAAGAGGGCGCATCGACCTCATGGGTATATTTTAAAACCTGATGGGCAATCTTACGCTTTTTCAGTAATGTTATGGCTGGCGTCATGGTGTCTAATCACCCTGTGGACGTTTGTAACGACGGATTTCTACCACCATACCAAACAACGGATGGTCAAAGTAGTGAACCTGTTTACTGATCACCCGCCGAACTTGATGAAAGGGGACTGACGTTAATTGCAACACCGGCACCTCAGAGCCATCAGCGCTCTGTTCTTTATCGACGATGGGCTGACGGTACTGTATTTCGCTGTCTATGTGCAAATAAGGCACCCTGTTGATGTATTTTAAATAGACTTTCAAATACCCGTCCAGTTGCCATATCGCCAGATTATTGCCTTCTTTCGCGCCCGCCAGGCTGCCCGGCTGCATAATAGATTCGGGCTGATTGAGGGCCATCATTTCACTAAATGGAATGGGATCTCCTTGGTTCAAGACGGTATTTAGCTGAGTAAAAAAGTCATCATTCGTGATGCTGTGGACGTCGTTATCCGGGGTGACAATCTCGGCTGTGGGTTCTTCTTCGCCAATGGGTTTACCTGAGATATCAAACTCTGTTCCATAATTATTGCCAGCAATGAGTCTTACCGCTTCGGCATTATCTTGGCCAAACTTTACCGGCTGGCGCCATGCCACATGAAGAAGACGCTTGAGTCCGCGGGTTTGACGAATTTGTCGAGACAGGTCGGTGAGTTCCAGTTTGTCATAGGGGAGCAAATGCGCAACAGGTGAGCGAGGCCAGTCCCGGCCTTCTAAAAATTCAGGTACATTTTCCGGCGCAGGTAATGTGTTGTCAGGAAAATGGGTTTGCCACTGGCCTTGTTCGTAGGTTAGCCAAGGTTGGGGTTGCTCACAATAATGAAAATCCGGCACTGAAACCGGGGCATAGTCGTTAATACCAGAAAATGCCACCCAGTAACCGGCGATAGCTTCAGCTGTGACCGGAGGGGTGGTTTGCTTATCATCTGTTGGTGGCCCAAGGCGTTGGGCTAGATCCATTTGATCGACGGTTTTCGCCGCAGAAGCCGCGGGCAAGGAGGGATCCTCATTTAATTTGTCAGTACTGGGTTGGGCTGCATCTGCAACAAAACCTTGTTCTGCTTGCCATCTTGTATGGGTTGCGAGAATTTGCTCAAGAGAAGGTTTAGGTATCCATAGTGGTGTCGGGGGCGCATCACATCGCGGCAGGCCTTGTTTTAGTGCACTAATGTCTGGTCTTAAATAATTGTCGATAAGATCCATGGAAGCCACTGTGGGGGCAAGGGAGCCTTGTTCTTCAAACTTTTCGTTGAGATCGTCAATACTCAAATTACGGTCAAAAAGGATCACCTCAACGTCAAACCACCAATCGTCGTCGGCGTGCACTGGGGCACATGTGAACAATAATAAAAGATAAGCGGTCACGGTAACGTATTTCATGTTTACCTGATCTCCCTGGAAAATTCATTGAGTATTTTCTCAACCATATCGAGACGTTCTTTGGCGCTTTGGGTTTTTTGTAGTACCCGAAGTTTTTGGCTGCCTTCAAATCTAAAGGTTTTGGATTGGGTTTGAACCAGTTGGATGATAAATCCAGGATCAACAGGGGTGTTTTCTCTGAATTCAATGGTGCCACCCGCACTCGTTACATCTATTTTGGCGATGCCTAAGGTTTTTGCCAGCAGTTTAAGTTCGGTGACTTTAATGAGTTGTTTAGCGGGTAGTGGTAACAGGCCAAAGCGGTCTATACATTCTACCTGAAACTCATCGATGGCGTCTTTGGAATCGCAGCTTGCGAGCTGTTTATACAAAGACAAACGCTGGTTTACATCGGCGATATAATCGTCAGGAAGTAAAGCCGGAATGCGTAATTCAATTTCTGTTTGATTGGCGGTGGCATCTTCTAAGCTTGGCTCCCGTCCTTCTTTAAGGGCGTTAACGGCCTGATCTAACATATCCATATATAAACTAAATCCGATGCTGGCGATTTGACCTGATTGATCATCGCCGAGTAATTCACCAGCACCCCGGATCTCCAAGTCATGGGTAGCAAGGGCAAAGCCCGCACCGAGATCTTCTAAATTGGCGATGGCCTCAAGGCGCTTAACGGCATCTTTGGTCATGCGTTTAGGGTGTGGCGTCAGTAAATAGGCATAGGCCTGATGATGAGAGCGTCCCACACGCCCACGTAATTGGTGCATTTGCGCAAGTCCAAGGTGATCAGCGCGATCCATAATAATCGTGTTGGCCGTGGGCACATCAATACCGGTTTCAATAATGGTAGTACACACCAGTACATTGTATCGCTGATGATAAAAGTCACTCATCACCGATTCCAGTTCCCGTTCGCGCATTTGTCCATGACCAATGGCAATACGTGCTTCTGGCACAATTTCACTGATTTCTTCGGCGGTTTTCTCAATGGTATCCACTTCGTTGTGGAGGAAATAGACTTGTCCTCCCCGCAGTATTTCCCGCATCACGGCTTCACGAATAATGGCTTTATCCCGTTTTTGCACAAAGGTTTTAATGGATAATCGACGGGCAGGAGGCGTGGCGATTATGGATAAATCCCGCATACCCGACAACGCCATATTCAGTGTACGAGGTATGGGTGTTGCGGTAAGAGTAAGGATGTCCACATCAGCACGCAGGGACTTAAATTTCTCTTTTTGCCGCACACCAAAGCGGTGTTCTTCATCGATGATCACCAACCCTAGATCGTTGAATTTCACATCGCTGCTAAGCAGCTTGTGGGTGCCTACCACAATATCCACGGTACCGTCGGTGATGCCATCAAGGGTTTGTTTTTGGGCTTTCCCATTTACAAAGCGGCTCATGACCTGAATGTTAAAAGGCCAGTTGGCAAAACGGTCTTTGAAGTTTTCATAATGTTGCTGGGCAAGCAGGGTGGTGGGCACTAAAATGGCTACTTGCTTACCGTGGTTAGCTGCTAAAAATGCGGCGCGCATGGCCACTTCGGTTTTACCAAAGCCCACGTCACCACAGACCAGCCTATCCATGGCTTGTGGCGAGCCCATATCGTGCACAACAGCATTAATGGCCTGAATTTGGTCCGGTGTTTCTTCAAAGGGAAAACTGTCGGAAAAGGACTGATATTCTTCCCAGTTAATGGGGTAGGCAAAACCCGGTTTGGCGGCCCGTTGCGCATAGACATTCAGTAATTCCGCGGCCACATCCCGTACTTTTGCCGCCGCTTTTTGTTTGGCTTTTGTCCATACATCAGAACCTAAGGCATGTAACGGTGCATGATCCACATCGCCGCCGGTATAGCGGGAAATAAGATGCAAGGATGCCACTGGTACATAGAGCTTAGATTGTTTGGCATACTCAATACATAAATACTCGGTCAATACGCCACCGGCATCGAGGGTTTGTAAACCAAGGTAACGGCCAACGCCATGCTCTAAATGGACCACTGGCTGACCCACTGATAACTCGGCCAGATTTCGTATAATGGCACTTTCGTCAGTGGCAAGGCGTTTATCTCTGAGTCGACGCTGACTGATTTTGTGACCCAGCAACTCGGTTTCGGTGATAAACAGAATGCCGCCTTGGGGGCGTTGCCAAAAAAAGCTGTTCTCAACCATGCCAATGGTGATACCGATGGGGATATCACAGGCAATAAATTCGCTAAAACTGGAAACCGCTTGGGGCGTAACTTTGGCTTTTTTGAGCACTTCCAAGAGGTTTTCTCGACGCCCTTGGGATTCGGCACAAAACAGCACCCGACTACCGCTATTTCGTGCTTCTTTTAAGCGCTGAAGTAGGGCACTTGCCGGTTCTTTTTTCTGCGGATTAAAGCCAATATCTTTTAATGCGTCACAGCCTAAATTTGTGCGCCCCGGCTTTTCTTCAAGGGGATAGGAAGATAAGGATACCCGAGGCCAGTGTTTTATTGCTTCAAATAGGGTATTTACCGGTAGAAAGAGGGCGTCAGGCGCGAGCAAAGGACGACTCACATCATACCGTCGTTGTTCGTAACGCTCCGAAACATCGGCCCAGAAAAAATCGCAGGCGTCTTTTACGTCACCGTGGAGCAGGAGCAAGGTATCACGATGAAAATAATCAAACAGGGTGGCCGTGTGGGTAAAAAACAGCGGTAAATAGTATTCAATGCCGCCTGGCATGGTCCCTTTTGACACCTGAGTTAAAACGGATTCCTCGGCATTGTTAACATCGAATCTTTCCAAATATTGCTGGCGGAAAAGTTGCAGTGCCGTTTTGTCGGTGGGAAATTCTCTGGCAGGTAACAATCGAATGCTATCCACGTTGTCGGCGGAGCGCTGACTTTCGGTATCGAAATAACGAATAGAATCGATTTCATCATCAAATAAATCGATACGAAAGGGCTTATGACTGCCCATGGGGTACAGGTCAATGATGGAGCCACGAATGGAAAATTCACTGTGACTCATCACTTGGTTTACGTGAAGGTAACCCGCTTTTTCTAAGTTGCGTCGAAATTGGTCTCTGTCTAAGTGCTCGCCTTTATGCAACATAAGCAGATACTTGTTAAGGTAATCTACTGGCGCAAGGCGTTGCATCAGGGTGTTGATAGGGACAATAAAAATGCCCTGGCGCTCGTTGGCCATGCGATACAGGGTTTCCATGCGCTGAGACACGATATCCTGATGGGGAGAAAACATGTCATAGGGCAGTGTTTCCCAGTCAGGAAACAAAGTAACCGCTTTGGCATCATTGTCGAGGAAATAGATGATTTCCCGCTGCAACCGCATTGCCGAGGGGGTGTCTGCGGTAACCAGCACCACAGGCCCCGCATGTTGCTTATAGGCCTGCGCAATGGTGAGTGCTTGGCTGCTACCTTGTAACTGGCCCCATTGCTGATGATCGTTTGTGCCGGCGGTTTTTTTGGCCTTGGGCATCGGTAGAGAATATATTGTGGCTGTCATGTCACCCTGAAACTAATGAGCAGTAGATGGAAATAACCGAAAAACTATTTTTCCTGTTTGTTTTGTGCGCGTTTTCGTAGTTGTTGCGTTTGCACATGGAGGCTTGCGCGCACAAGTAGCTCCTGATCCTGTTCTCTGATACTACGAAAAATAAAGGCTATATGGTAACCATCCTCTTCTTGCTGGCAAGCGATAACTTCACCAAAACAATAAACCGCCGCAGCTTCCTCAGAGAGAAACAGCTTTAGCTCAGCGTTTGAACCAATTTCAAAGGGGGTAGGAGAGGCAACAACCACACCGCCACCGCCGAATTTGATGCTTGTGAAACGGTGGGTTTCTTCATCTTGCTGTTGCAGAATATAGGACATCATCAAGTCAATTTTTCGGGCTTGATGATTTAAGTATTCGGTGAGCGCTGCGGCATGTTCACCTAAGTGTCTTAGTGGGCGTAACGCCTGCGCCTCGATGGATGCCATCTCTCCGGCAATACGAAAGGCATAAGGCATGGCATTTTCCAGCTCATGACTATCAGGCACGGGCGTTGCTCCATCTAATGGTATAATATTGATGGGTAAGTCGTGGGCAACCATGAAAAATTCGTCGAATTGCGCCTGTTTTTCGGCCAAGGTCTGTGTATCCATCAAATTCCTGTTACATCAATCTTGTACGTGGTTAAGCTTACACGTAGTATACCCACTTTACTAATACGACAGCTAATCATTCACAGATTGTTTCCCGCTCATCACCGTGTTTCGGTGTTGTTGATACGGAAACACAAGGCAACGAGTTTACATGTTTCAACCCGTTTCGGCTTTTCTGGCTTACCGATATTCAACGGCAAGCAAACAAAATAGTTTTGTTTCTTTTATTAATCTTTTTTCCGTTGCCGGGATCGCCCTTGGCTTAATGGCGCTTATCATTGTACTTTCCGTGATGAATGGATTTGAAGGTCAACTTAAACAGCGTGTGCTGGGGATCTCTCCCCATGTGGTGGTGCACACGGCACCGGAAAATGTGGATGTAACAACCTTATCGAACGTGATACGGGTAACCCCCTTTCTAGAATCAGAAGGCGTATTGCAGGCCCGAAGTGGCCTTAGAGGGATTCAAATTCAGGGCATTGAGCCGAAAGATATGGTGGGAAGCATCGTCGACGACAGCACCTATGTGGGTGGCTTTTCGGATTTATCCCCCGGTATGTACAGGATCATGATCGGACGGGCGTTGTCCACACAGCTGGATATTCGTCCCGGTGACAAACTGCGTTTATTGCTGGCAGGGGCCAGTGTCTACACGCCCTTTGGCCGTATGCCAAGTCAGCGCCTTGTGGAAGTTGCCGGACTTTATAACGTGGGCTCTCAGCTGGATGATAAAGTCATTTTTATGCATGTTGATGACCTCAAACGTTTGCTTCGCCGTCCTGCCGATTCGCCTACTTATACGCGACTATTCCTTGATGATGCCTTTGATTACCAAGGGGTGGTAAACCAGTTAACGGAACAAGGGTTTACAACGGATAACTGGCGCGCCAGACAGGGTCCCTTGTTTGATGCGGTGAAAATGGAAAAGAACATGATGTTCATGATGCTGCTGCTTATTGTCGCCGTTGCCGCATTTAATATTGTCTCTGCATTGGTAATGGTGGTGACCGAAAAACAAGGCGATATTGCGATTTTACAAACACAAGGGTTGGATGAGCGCAAAATCATGACCGTCTTTTTACTCAACGGTGTGTTTAATGGCATCAAAGGGGCGGCTATAGGATTAATCCTCGGTGTGCTTGTTGTCACACAGCTCAATACGGTGCTGGATATGCTGAATATTCACTTGGCGCTTTCTGTGGATGGTCAGGGGATACCCGTGGATCTTCGCTGGCATCAGGTCATCATTGTAACCTTGTTTTCTTTGGGCTTATGTTTGTTAGCCAGCATTTACCCAGCAAGGCGCGCGATGAAGGTTCAACCCGCCACTGCCTTGCAAAATGAATAAACAGAAACCCTAAACCCTCTGACCAAATGGTTAATATAACGTGCAAATAAGTGTAATTTTAACTATACTTCCGCCTCTTTATATTTGGCCGGAAAGACGTTATGAATAAAAACTTTATTACTTCTCAATCACTCCTTGAAGATTCCTTTCGGCTGGCGGCAATGGTTTTTGAAGATGGTTTTAGGCCTGATTTTATCATCGGTATCTGGCGCGGTGGTGCCCCCATTGGTATTGCTGTTCAAGAATTTTTTGAATTTAAAAACACCTCCACAGATCACATTGCGGTAAGAACCTCATCCTATTACGGGATTAATCAACAGGCGAAAGAAATTCGCGTACATGGTCTGCATTATTTGGTAGAAAACGCCAATGCGGATGACAAATTGCTTATCGTTGATGATGTGTTTGATTCTGGGCGTAGTGTGGATGCGCTGATTAAACAAGTCCGCCATCTTATGCGCCTAAATATGCCAAAAGATATCCGTATCGCGTGTCCCTGGTACAAACCGCAAAATAATAAAACTGATATCGTGCCGGATTATTATGTTAACACCAGTGATGAATGGTTGGTTTTTCCTCACGAAATCGCGGGATTAAGTGAAGAAGAAATCAGAGCCGGTAAAACGGAATTATCGGGTGTAATGGACGTATTGTTTAACAACGATAACTGATCTTTAATGGTGTGTAGCGCCCTTAAAAACTCCACAAGGGCGCTGATAATCCTGTCAATGCTTACTTGCCATCGATATAAAACTTGTCATGAAAGGTATAGATCCAATCGGGCTTATAAATGGTCAGTAAGGTCATGGTCATACCGTTTAACAAGCCTTCAGGAAATAATAACAAGGGAATAAGTATCAGGTAGTTGTCCCGTACAATACTCCAGCTGTATTGGTCGGCGACCAAATAATAACCGGAAAGTAATGTCATCTTTAATGCGATGATTAACGCGCCAGGGAAGAAGGCACAAACAAAAATATACACGAAAAGGTTTCTTGGTATTTTGTGAAAGGCAGCCATAAAAATGGCATAGCACACTGCAACGGGCGTAATGACACCGAATAATCCATTTACCCCCAACATGGCCCAGGCATCCTGGTGAACAAGGGTGGTACCCAATAACGCCACACTCCCAGCAATGATCGCCCAACGAAACCCTAAGGTGAGAGTCAGCGCGGGTAGCCACAGAAAGTGAACATCCAGTCCGGTAAAAATGCCCACCCTGAAAATCCAAAGAAAGAACATCAAGGCGGTAAAACCGAAAATAATATGTTGTCTTTGCTTATCTGCCACTAAGGATGACCAGGGGACTTGTTTACCGATGTACAAAACCAGTGCACCGTATACAAGCAGGCAAATAAGTTGGAGTGTGGTCACGTTGTTACCTGTTAAATATCGTAAGTGGCCCAAATAGGGGCGTGATCAGAGGGTTTCTCTATGCCTCTTAATTCGTAATCAATGCCGGTATCAACCAGTGTGCTATGTACCTTGGCGGTACCCAGAATATGATCGATACGCAGTCCACGGTTATCGTTAAACCCTTTTGAACGGTAGTCAAACCAGCTGAATTTATCATCCACATCCGGATTTTGTGCCCGGAAGCTATCCGTTAAGCCCCAATTATATAACTTTTGGATCCAAGTTCGTTCTTCAGGCAAAAATGAACATTTACCGGTACGCAACCATCGTTTTTGGTTTTCAGGTCCAATACCAATATCAATATCTTCCGGGGATATATTTAAATCACCCATAACGATGACGTTTTCTTCAGGGCTTAGCGCGGTTGCAAGGTGATTCATTAAATCGGCGTAAAATTTCCGCTTAGCCGGGTATTTGGTTTCGTGCTTTTCATTTTCACCTTGAGGAAAATAGCCGTTAAGTATATGCACGGATTCTTTGTTTTTGTTTTCCAATTCCACCATTATCATTCTACGCTGAGCGTCTTCTTCGTCGGTGGGAAAGCCGCGCTGAACGGATTTTGGCACCTGCTTGGTTAGCATGGCGACTCCGTAGTGGCTTTTTTGACCATGATAAAATACGTGGTAGCCCATGGCTTCCACAGCCTCCACTGGAAATTGCTCGTCATGAACTTTGATTTCCTGCAGTCCGATGACATCAGGCTGATGTTTTTCGATAAGCGCCGCAAGTTGGTGTAGTCGGGCTCGGATACCATTAATATTAAAAGAAACGACTTTCATTGTTTTGGCTAATTCCTTCAAGTTTATACGGGATAATAATAAATAGACGAATATGGCACACTTACCGTGTGGCATCACCGCGGGCGCGTAGGCCATCACCTGTCATTTGCAAACCTAAAAACAGGGCCTTTGCCATTTCTCCCACGTCATCATAGCTTACCGGGTTAGTGGTTAGGTAAGTATTAATCGTTTGTTGCCATTGTGGCCATGTTTCCCCTAAAGATGCCATGGCGGAATAATAATCCATGGGCATGTTGGGGTGGTGGCTTTTTAACCATCGGCGTATGACGTTGCCGCCCATGGATGAACCCAAAATTACATAGGTACAAGCCAGTGCGCGGGCAAAGGTTACCTTTTGTGCGGGCATGGCAAATGGGATGGGAGCTTGATTGGCCGGCAAAAGGGCCGCTAAATCCTGATTAATCAATTGAATGGGTAATTGGGGATCGAATTCCCCACGTAATGACGGTGACAGTGAGGCGCAAAAAGGTAAACAATATCGATGAAATGCACCGAGTGTTTGTAATCCCTTGGCGTAGTGGACGGCATTAAAGTTATCCGCTTTGAAATAGGTATTAAACGGATAGCTTCTTTCCAGCGCACGATGCCCTTGGTAAGTATTTTCTTTCAGGTAAGAAAACAGGTTATTCATATTCATCAATATGTGGTTCTGCTATTCTATAAGTTGAATTTATATTGCATCTTTGCATCATACAATATTGGTAATCCTGGATACATGGACAACAGCGAAAAAAACACGGCCCCAATGACAGTTGATCTTACCAACTGCGACAGAGAACCGATCCATTTGTTGGGGAATATCCAGCCTTTTGGTTGCTTTATCGCCTTACGGGCTGACTGGATGGTGGCTTATTGTTCAGAAAATGTTAACCATTATTTGGGACACGATGCCCAAGATGTTATCGGCGGTACGTTAAAAACCTGGTTCGACAGCAACACAATTCACAGTATTCGCACGGCATTGCAGTCTGCCATGATCACCGGGCGCAACGAACGTATCTTTGATGAAAAGATTGCCGAAACCGGGTTGGATGTGGATATATCCGTGCATCATAATGGTCAGTTTATTATTGTTGAATGCGAAGAAATTGACACCCAGCGGGTTAAGGATACCCATTTCGTACGCTCTTTATTGACCCAGTTTTATTGTGCCAGCGATAGTCAGGCCCTCATTAAAATGGTTACCCAACAAATTCAGTTGATCACCGGCTATGACAGAGTGATGGTATACCGCTTTTTGCCAGATGGTGCTGGGGAAGTCATCGCAGAAAGTAAACATTATGATGTGGCGTCGTATTTGGGGCTACGTTATCCGGCCAGTGATATTCCGCAACAAGCCCGACAACTTTACTTAAAAAATTTACTGCGGGTGATTGGCGATGTAGACGCACAGGTGGTACCGATTTTACCGCCAACGAATGCCGTTGATCATCAAGTGGATCTGTCCTTTTCCACATTACGGGCCGTTTCTCCTGTCCACATCCAATATTTGCAGAATATGGGGGTCAAAGCCTCCATGTCTATTTCGATTATTGTAAATGGCAAATTATGGGGCTTATTCGCCTGCCATCACTACAGTGCCAAAGTCCCGTCTTATTTTCAGCGCACGGAACTGGAATTGTTTGCCGAAATTTTCGCTTTGGAATTATCGTCACGGTTGATGCAAGAACGTGAAATTGAGCGTACCCGAGCGCGCCAGGTTCACAATAAAATGATTTCCACCATGTCGTCCTCCACAGGGTTGCTTGACAGTATTGTTGAGCAGTTTGGCATGTTTAAAGATTTGATAAAAAGTGACGGTTTAGCGGTTATGATTGATGGAAATATCAGAACCGATGGACTTTCACTGGATAAGGAATGGTTAAAGATCTTATGCCGGCGGTTAAATACCTTATCGGCCAGTGAAGCGTCATTTATCGATACATTGGCCACATTTTTGCCCGATTATCAAACTGATTTGCATAAAGTGGCCGGCGTATTGGCGATTCCCATCTCGAAAACGCCCCGGGATTACCTGTTATTTTTTCGCCAACCACAAACGCAAATTGTTAACTGGGCGGGGGATCCGCAAAAAGCCGTTTCTCCAGCGCCCAATGAAATGCGACTGTTACCCCGAAGCAGTTTTGAAGTGTGGCAACAAACCCATGCCGATAGTTGTGAACATTGGAACGAGCAAGAACGTTATGACGCCGAATCCCTGCGGGTCACCTTATTGGAAGTGATGATTCGATTTGCGCAGGAGCGGGAGTCCATTCGCTTACAAGCTGCCCGAAAACACGAAATTTTAATCTCTGAACTTAATCACCGTGTTCGCAATATACTCAATCTTGTCAATGCGGTTGTTGCGCAAACGGAAACGCAAGGCAGAACACTGAGTGAATTTATTGGCGTGCTTACAGGCAGACTATTTGCTCTTGCCTCTGCCCATGATCAGCTTACCGCATCACAGTGGTCACATGTGTCTTTGAAATCCATGCTGGAAACGGAAATTCAGGCCTATGTATCGTCTTACAATCATATTGAGCTAGACGGCCAAGAGGTCATGCTTTCTCCTTTTGCCGCCACACCCTTGGTACTGGTGTTTCATGAAATGTTTACCAATGCGGCTAAATATGGCGCATTATCAGATAGCAAAGGTAAAGGGGTCGTGCGCCTAAGTTGGCTAATAAATCAACGGGGTGAATTAATTATGCGCTGGGCAGAGTCCGGCGGCCCT